>CALMDI010000622.1 GCA_937864975.1 uncultured Chloroflexota bacterium
GAGCTGTTCAGCAGGTGCCGCGTCAGCCGCTCAATCGGGTCTTTTTCGCGCCACATGTCTTCTTCTTCGCGCGTGCGATAGATGCGGTCGCGGTCGCTCATGCCGTGTCCGAAATAGCGGTAGGTATTGCCGATCAGAAAGCTGGGACCGCCGCCCTGCCGGGCACATTCGACCATCGCGCGCGCCTCGGTGTAAACGCGGATAACGTCCATGCCGTCGATGTGGACAGACGGAATATCCAGCGCCTGCCCGCGTCCCTCCAGCGTTCCGGCGGTCACGTCATTGGTCGCCGTATATTCTCCGTACTGGTTGTGCTCGCAGACGTAAATCACGGGCAGTTTCCAGATCGACGCCATATTCATCGACTCGTAAAACAAGCCCTGATTCATCGCGCCGTCGCCAAAGAAACACACGACAACCTGCCCCTCGCCGCGCCGTTTCGCGCCGAGCGCCGCCCCCGCCGCGATGGCAACGCTGCCGCCGACAATCGCGTTCGCGCCCAGGTTGCCCGTGTCCGGGTCGGCGATGTGCATCGACCCGCCTTTCCCGCGGCAGTAGCCTTCGACTTTGCCGAACAACTCGGCAAACATGCGGTCGGGCTGCGCGCCTTTTGCCAGACAGTGACCATGCCCGCGGTGCGTGCTGGTGATGTAGTCATCGCGGCGGAGCGCCGCGCACACGCCAACGGGAACCGCTTCCTGACCAATCGAGACGTGCGCGATGCCGGGGATCAGCGCGCGCGTGTACAAGTCCATCACATGCTCTTCAAAATCGCGTATGAGCATCATCTGGCGATAAAAGCCGAGCAGCGTGGACGTATCCAGCCCTGGCTCGTGCTTCGTTTCCGTACTCCTGGTATTCGTCATATCGTCACCCAACGCGCTTCCGCCGCCGATTGCAATACTGCATCCATTACCGCCTGCACCTGCGCCCCGTCATGGAAATTCGGGGACGCCGCCCGGTCTTCTCGAATCGCGCCGGCAAACTCGGCTGCCATGCGCGCGAAGCAGCCTCGCATCGGCGTCGTGTAGTCGGGCATATGCCGGAATTCCCCGGTCAGCCGCGCGGGGATGGGCACGCGCGTCGGCACGCTGTCGCCTTTCCGCATGGCGTCAATCCGCCCGATCCAGGCGTCATCCATCGCCCAGTCGTCCCGAAACACCAGCGAGCCGTCGCCGCCAAACACGCCGATTTCGACGTTGACGCGCGCCACGTGCGCGACCGAGGACGCGCTGAAGACGAGCGGCACGCCGCCGTCAAGCTCGCCCAGAAAAGCGCAGTGATCGTCCACCGTCACCGGGGACTGACCGCCTTCCGGCAGCGCGCGCGTTTTGACCACCGTCGTCAGGTGCGCGCACACGCGGTGGATACCGCCGAGCCACCAGTGAATCAGGTGGATGGCGTGCGAGCCGAGATTGCCGAGCGCGCCGCTGCCCGCCTGCGCCCTGTCGTACTGCCAGCGCATCGGTCCCTGCGCGTCGCCCCAGCCCAGGTTGAAATAGCGCACGTACACGTGGTACGTCTCGCCGACCGCGCCCGCGTCGATCAGTTCTTTCATGTACGCCGCCGCCGGGAGAAAGCGCCACACGAACGGGACGAAATGCCGCCGCCGAAGCGCGTTGGCTCGCGCCGCCAGCGCGTGCGCCTGTTCGGCGTTCATCGCCAGCGGCTTGTCGCAGATAACGTGCTTTCCCGCTTCGAGCGCCGTCAGAGTCATCGGATAGTGCAGGTTGTTCGGAGTCGCAACCACGACAATGTCCAGCGGCTCCTGAGCCAGCATCGCTTCGTAATCGGTGTACACGGCGGGAATATGGTACTTCTGCGCCAGCGGAGCCGCCCGCGCGGACGAGCGCGCGCAGATTGCCGCCACGTCGACCGCTTCCACCTGCTGAAATGCGGCGGCATAGCCCGCGCCAATTCCCGCGCCCACAATGCCCACGCGCAAACGCTCAGGCTGGCGATTAGCTTGGCTCATCAGTAGGGCAGCAAGCCGCCGCTGACGTCGAAGGTTTGCGCCGTCGTATAGCTGGCGTCCGACGAAGCGAGAAACGCGACCATGTTGGCGACATCTTCCGCCTGCTGAATGCGACCGAGTGGAATACCGGCGACCGCTTTCGCCTTGACCGACCCCGCCGGAACGCCCTGCCGCCGCGCGATTTCCCGGTCGATCAGATCCCACATTGCCGTATCGACAATCCCGGCGCACAGACAGTTCACGAGTATCTGATGCTCGGCAAGCTCAAAGCCGAACTGGCGCGTCAGGGCGACGACGGCGTGCTTGCTCGCCGCATACGCGCCCAGCGGCGTATCCTTCCCTGGAGCGATTTTGCCCGCGCCCGACGCATTGTTGATAATGCGCCCGCCCTTACCCTGGGCGATCATCTGCCGGGCTGCCGCCTGCGTGCAGAGCAGCACGCCTTTGGCATTGACGTTCATCAAGGAATCCCAGGTCGCTTCGTTGGTTTCCATGAGCGGCGCAATCGCGCCGATCCCCGCGTTATTGACCAGAATATGGACTCCGTCAAATCGCGCCACCGTTTGCCTGACCACGCGGTTCGCGTCGTGCTTGTTCGTCACGTCAATGCGCGCTGGCAGGCTGCTGCCGCCTGCCGCCGCGATCTCGTCGCTCACCGTTCGGGCGCTTGCCTCGTCGATGTCCGCGACGGTCACCGCCGCGCCCTCACGCGCAAGGCGCAGCGCAATCGCGCGCCCAATGCCCCGCCCCGCGCCGGTGACGATGGCAACCTGTCCGTCCAGATCATATCGTGGCATTGCCGCTGCCCTTCTGGAGTCATGAGTGCCGAGTGCTGAGTGCTGAGTAATGAGTGAAGAGAAATAAGTAAGACGGTCTTCCGTCTTTCAATCACTACGCAATACGCATCACTCGTTACATTTCGCTTATCGATCAGTGTCCCGGTATCGTGTGACCGGGTTTC
>CALMDI010000623.1 GCA_937864975.1 uncultured Chloroflexota bacterium
GGCTGTGCCGGGGCCGCCTTACGGAGGTTGTCGGTGAGGCTGGTAATGTGCCGATAATTGTCGAGCGCCGGCGTGAGGCTGATCGCGCAGCCGTTGGTGCGAACGACGTGACGCAGCGTCGCCTGCTGTCCGGCGGGGAGCACGTCCACGAGCGGCTCATGCTCGTAGCACTCCTCGTAAAGCGCCTGCGCGTCGGACGCCTGAATGGTTTCCAACTCGACGTAAATGCTTGCCATCAAGCCGCGGTCGACGGGCAGCAGATGGGGCGTGAAGATCAGCGAACCGGCATTGCCGTCGAGCTTCTTAATCTCCTGCTCGATCTCACCCACGTGCCGATGCGACCGCCCCGGGCTATAGGGCGACAAATTGCCGAAAACTTCGACAAAGTGCGTGTTCTGCTTCGGCTCGCGCCCCGCGCCCGACACGCCGGACTTGGCATCGACAACCACCGGGCGACCTTCCTTGAGCGCGCCCGCCGTCAGCAGCGGATACAGCCCAAGCAGCGTCGTCGTCGGGTAACAGCCGGGGGCGGCGACCACGTCCACACCGCGGATTCTGGCGCGGTTGATTTCCGGCAGACCATAGGGCGCGCGCAGCAGTTCGGGATGCGTGTGCGTGTGGTTGTACCACTGCTCGTAAGCTTCGGGCGTATCGAGCCGCAAATCCGCCGACAGGTCGATCACTTTATCGTCGGCTGCCAGCGCCTTCGCCGCGTAATCCGCCGAGACGCCATGCGGCAGCGCCAGAAAGACAGCGTCCATGTCGGCATACGGCGCGTCCTCGTGCCGGACGTACTGAAGGCGCGTGCCGGGAATCGGCTGACCGGCAAAGCTGTTGGACGTTCCGAACACCAGATCGACGTTCGGGTGCTTCGCCAGAATTTCGACCAGATCCATCCCAGCATAGCCGGAAGCCCCGTAAACGCCGACGCGAATATGCCCGTTCTGTTGTGCCACCCTCGAACTCCTTACAAGAAAAAACCCCCTGACCCGGCGCTGCGAGGTCAGAGGGTTGCGTTCACGTTCTGCGAGCGGGTCTAAGCCGCCTGATCGCCCCAACGCAAAACGCCCACCTTGACCTCATGGGTCGACGGGCGACGGCTACGGGGACGCGGACTATTCAGTTGTGCGAGGCAATCAATGGTGCTGGTCACAGCTTCCTCACCAACGGAATTACAACAGACAACAAGGGGAAATTCTAGCGTATTGCCGCCCGAATGTCAATAAGACTTGCGGGCAAAAACTCATCAGACGCTTAACAATTTTACCTGACGGAAATGGGCGAAATGATGTAATTCTAATGTTGCTCGCCTATACTGGGAGGACGTTGGTTGCTTGACAAGCAAAATAAATCACGTTACGCTTGTCGGTACGTGATTTGGCACCAGCGGCAGACGGAGGCGCGGTTCGCCTCTGCTTGCTCCTCAACAAGTCGGTATTCAGCCAGTTCTGCGTCTCAACACGAAACGTGACACCCCGCCGGGGGAACGGCACACGCAGTCACGCGGTGTGCGGAAGGTCGCTGTCGTGCTTGGCTCCAGAACTGGTTTCGCGAGCCGCCTTTTGAAGTGCCGGGCTGATGCTGCGGACGCTCATTTCGGAGGGTCCGCGTATGAAAGCCGTACTGCTGGCAGATGCGACCTTGTGGTCGAGTCTGTGTATCAGTATAGCAGAACTTATGACCATGAAAAGGGCGCGTGTCCAAACGACCATACGGAAAGCGGAGATGCTTTCCTCTCGCCCTTTCGTCCCGTAGGAGTGCTGCATCGGCGCGGTCGATGCGGCGGCGATAAGTAGATTTGCGCGGTGCGGTATGATGTTGACACTCATGACACGACGAGATGAAATTAAAGCGGCGCTGGTCGAGAAGGCTCAGCGCAGCGGTACGGTAACCTACGACGATATTCTGAAGCTTCTGCCGGATGCGGAGCGCGAGCTTCACCTGCTTGACGAGATTATGGACGATCTCGCCGAGGCAGGTATTGACGTGCTGCCCATGCCCGCCGGCGCCGAGCCGGTTGAAGCGGACGTAGCGCCATCGAGCCTGCGCGACCGCGACCTGGACGTGGACGGTGACATCGACCTGGGCGAGGAAGAACACCTCGCCTGGATGGACACCGATCTGGTGCAGGACGCGGGCTACCAGCAGGCGCTGGACAGTGACGACGTCGTCGGACTGTATCTGAAAGAAGCCGGGCGCGTCCCCCTGCTCACGGGAGCGGAAGAAGTTTCGCTTGCCAAGCGGATGGAGAAAGCCGTCAACGCCCAGCGGACGCTGGAGGAGCGCGGCGACTCGCTGCCCGCGGACGATGCCTATGATCTGCAAGATTTGATCATCGACGGCGAGGCGGCGCAGGAACACTTGATTCGCGCGAACGCGCGCCTCGTCATCAGTGTGGCGAAGAAATACATCGGGCGCGGCGTGCCCTTCCTCGATCTGATTCAGGAAGGCAACATTGGCTTGATCCGCGCGACGAACAAGTTCGACTATCGACGCGGGCACAAGTTCAGCACGTATGCGACGTGGTGGATTCGGCAGGCGGTCAGCCGCGCGGTTGCCGACCAGGGGCGAACGATCCGCGTGCCGGTGCATATGGGCGACCAACTGAACCGGATGCGGCGCGTGCAGCTTCAACTGACTCAGGAGCTGGGGCGCGAGCCGCTGATCGACGAAATCGCGGTCGCGATGGAAACGACACCGGACAAAATCGAGAACCTGCTCGAAATTGCCCGCCGTCCGATGAGTCTTGAGACGCCGATTGACGAGGAAGGCGACTCGACGTTTGGCGACTTCGTGGAAGACGTGAACAGCCCCGCCCCGGCGGAAGAAGTGGCGACACAGCTTCTGCACGAGCAGATCAAGACGGCGCTCGACCGCCTGCCGCCGCGCGAGCCCAAAGTTCTCCGGCTGCGCTATGGGCGGGAAGAGGGGCGCGT
>CALMDI010000624.1 GCA_937864975.1 uncultured Chloroflexota bacterium
TGAGGTTTTAACACCGATTAGCAAGCGTAATCAGGGTTGTTCCTGGGTAGCGCCGAGCAGGACGATAAAGGTGCCGTCATAAGCCGGAGAGGTGCGGGGTTCAAAGTCGATCTCCAACGTCATCGTTTGCCCGTAGCTCGGCAGCGGAACGACAATCGGAAGCCAGTTTTGCGTATCGAGATTATCCACGACGGTACGCAGGAGAACTGTGTCCGTGTCCACGAGGCGAAAGCTGACGTCAACGCCGTCCAGCGCGGGATCGTCGGGGGGCGCGTCCTCGGCAATCGTCGCCAGGAACACGAGCGCGCGCCCGCTGAGTTCCACGGGCAGGCTCACGCGCAGGCTGGTTGCGATCAGGGGATCGATGTCGGGGTAGTAAGGATGCACGAAGAAGCCGCTGAGCGTCGTGCCCCATTGATGGACATCCGCGGGACCGGTGGGTTCGCCCGTATTGCCTTTTGCCCACGACAGCGACAGCGGTTCGACGCTCGACGGGTCGGGAATGACCGCTGCTAATGGATCCACGATAGGCATCGGCTCCGCCGTGGCTTCTGCCGAGGGCAGGGGGGTTCCCGCCTCGGTCAGCACATACAGCCGCCCGCCGGACACTTCATCGTCCGCGACCAGCTGCCAGTCGAGTTCCGGGTATTCGGCGTTCCACTCGGCAAACATGCGATCCAGCTTATCGTCGTTGAGGTCTTCGGTATCCAGCAGGTAGCGCAGGTTGGGCGCTCGACGGTAAGCGTTGACGAGAACCGGGTCTGAAAAGTCTGCCGGATCGAGGTGCGTAATCTCGAAGCCTTCCGCGACGAGGTAGAACTTGAAGGTGACGCTTCCCTGTCCGAAGAGCGTGCTTTCCTTCGGAAGATTCGCGCGCAGGATGTCGAGATAGCGCACAAACGGCTGCGGCGACTCCCAGTTAAACGGCTGGGGCATGACCAGCAGAGCGCCGCCGACCAGAAGCGCGGGAACAAAGGGGGGAATCCGAAAGGCTTTGTAGATGGCGACGAGACAATAGCCAATCGGAAGCAGCACCAGCGGGGCGATCATGTAATAGCGCTGGTGCGGGTTGACGAGAATGAGACCGGGAACCAGGGGCGACATGCTGAGAACGCCCAGCAGCGCCGGGACATTTTGCCGGAATGAAACGGGCAGCCTCGGCTTTTTCAGACTGTTGAGATAGATCGCGGCTGCCGACACGAACGTAAAGCCGCCCAGAACCAGGGCGATTTGCTGAAATTTCGAGGGTGAAGGTGTGATGTCGATGCCGCTCGTCCAGAATTTCCAGCCCGGCGCGTCGAACAGCGAGACGCGCAGCCCTTCCAGAAGCTGTTGAATGCCGGCGATGACATATTCGGCGAACAGGTCAGGACGCCGCAGCATCGCGCCGACCATCCCGGTGAGCGTTCGCGGTTCCGGGACGGCGCCGAATTCAAGCTCGAAGACCTCGAAGGGATAGCTGAAATTCAGATTGCCATAACGTTCGGGGTGAAACCGTTCCAGGTAATGGAGATAACTCCACGCATAGGCGAACACGGTTCGGTCGGATTCATAGGCGCGGGGCTGCATCCAGATCGCCAGGGTAAACAGGCTGAGCACAAAAACGGCGACATAGGCAAACAGGAACGCGCGCAGCCGCACCTGACGCCGGCGAATCTGCACGATATTGTAGATGACCAGCGCGGCGAGAAGCAGGGCAAAAACCGCGTTGAATTCAGGTCGGATATACGTCGATGCGAGCACGATGATCAGCCCAAGCGCCTGAGTCCAGAGGCGTTTCGTCAGCAGCGCGAGACCGAGTGTGAGGAAGGCAAATCCCACGTAATAGAGGGCGTTGCTCGGCGACACAGGCGTGGTGGCGATGACCACGAACAGCGCCAGAAACCAGCTTAGAACGGGATGGAAGAAGCGGTTGAACAGGACGTAAGCACTCACGCCGAGCAGGGCTAGCGACGAGGTGATGACGTAAGGATAGACGTAGGGCGTTTTGAGGATGAGATACCAGAGGGCGTAATACACGACCACGCCGGGCGATGTGCGCGGATCGTTGAGCATCGCAGAGCCAAAATCACCCTGCGTCAGCAGGTAGCCGCGCCCAAAATAAATGGCTTCGTCGTAATCGGGCAAGTCCTTGACGGCGAACGATCCGCGGAAGTAAATCACGAGGGCGACGGCAAATAGAATCCCCATCACCAGGCGTGCGTCGGGCACGCGGGCGCGAACCCGATCCAGAAAGCTTGGATCGACGGAGATGGATTCCGAGGCTCCCGGAAGTCGCTCTGTAGACGTCATCCTTTACACCGTCAACTCACCCGCACTCGCGCTCCGCGACCGTGACGTGCCGTCACTGGATCGCGCCGCTCAACTATTACAATGATACCTCTTATTGATGTCAAGCTTATACTATCGACCCTGTTACCGGATAAGCCAAGCAACTAACGACAGATAAAACAAATTATTTACGCCCTTCATGCCGTTACTTGACCATTGTGAATTTTGGAGCATAATTCAATTTAGCCTTTGCGAATGTTTCCGTCTCCTTGTGC
>CALMDI010000625.1 GCA_937864975.1 uncultured Chloroflexota bacterium
AGGCGCGCTGTACTACCAGACGCGGATGCCGCAGTACGAAGGCGATCAGGCCGGTCCGATTCCGGCGTCCTTTCCGAAGGGGACGCGCGCGTTCTACGTCATGAAGTATGAGGTCACGCAGGGTCAGTACGCCGCGTTCCTCAACGCCCTCTGGGGTGAGCACACCTTCTTCCGCGCGCCCTTCGCCGGCATCGGCTACTACGACGAACGCGGCACCATCAGACTCGACGGCCGCACGTATGTCGCCGGGGCGCCGAACCGGCCGGCGAACTGGATCAGCTGGGACGACGGGATCGCATTTGCCGACTGGGCCGGGTTGCGCCCGATGACGGAGCTCGAGTTCACGAAGGCCGCGCGTGGCCCCGTGCGGCCGGCCGGCATCGACTATCCCTGGGGCACGACCACCCGCGCGCGCGTGCGCCGGCAACTCGTCGAGAACGGCGATCTCGCCACCCAGGGCGAGGCCGACGAGTCGCGCCTCACGCGCGACACGCGCGACGTGCTCGGGGCGTCGTACTACTGGGTCATGGATCTGGCCGGCTCGGTGTGGGAGCGGGTCGTCAGCGCCGGGCATCCGAAGGGCCGCGCGTTCCGCGGCACCCACGGCGACGGCACGCTGCGCGCCTACGGCATGGCGACCAACGACGACTGGCCGTCGGGCGACCACGACGGCGGCGGCTACGGGTACAAGGGAGGCGGCTACTACGAGATGGCGCGGGAGCGGGCCCGCGCGAACGACGAGCTGCTGCTCGAGCTCAATCCCCACAGCCCCATCGACTGGCGCAACTACGCCGCCTGGGGTGGCGCGCCGCGATCGATGGCCTACGGATTCCGCGCGGCTCGCACGGCGGACCGCTAGTCGCCTCGTGCGGCCAGGACTACCTGGGCGCGATATAGCTCTGGCGTGCCCGCGGCTCGAGTCCGCGTTCCGCCACCCGCACCTCGACGGGGCGCTGGCCGACCGGGCGTTCGTCGAGCAGCGGCAGCAGAATTTTGCTCAAGCAGCCTCATCAACTGATGTGGAGGCACGGATCGCCGCTATTCACGAGGCGCTGGAAGAATTTCGTGAAGGGTTATCAGAAAATGACTTACGAGTTATTGCCGAAGCTTTGAACGTGAAATATCACTACCCCATGAAAGACCTCGCTATGTACGACTGGATGGACGATGTGCCAAAGGACGAGCGGTGATTTACCTGCTCGACACGACAACCGTTTCCGATCTACTGGTTAATCATCCACAAGCAGAAACTCAATTAAGCGAGCATTTAGCTCTGCGTCACGTTGTCGCTATCTGCACGCCAATACATTATGAAGTTATTCGTGGATTGTTGTGGAAAAATTTTGCAAAGAAGCTACAGACCTTTGAGCAGAAATTGCTCCCCAGACTCGATAGAGTGGCAACTGAAGAAGCAGACTGGCTGCAGGCAGCCCAGTTCTGGGCAGCGACCATGAAAGCGGGCAGGCAGCTTTCCGATATGGATTTGCTTCTGGCTGCAATGGCGCAACGCCTCGATGCGATTATCGTCAGCAGCGACGACGATTTTGATGCGTTACCGGTTCGACGCGAAAACTGGCGCTTGTAAACACTGTTGACCCCTCGCCAACCCTTTAAGCCCACAATTGAACCTGCCCCGCCGCGATGATACAATACATCGTCTGCGCCCGACCCACGGGCGCGCGAGTTATTCGTAGAACGACTATTCACGATGAACGAAAAATCATTGCAGGTTCTGGAACTGCCGAAAATTCTCGACCGGCTGGCGGGCTACACCACCTTTTCCGCCGGAGCCGAGCTCGCGCGCGACCTGAGACCGTCCACCCAACTTGACGAAGCGCAGACGTGGCAGGCGGAAACCGCCGAGGCGCGGCAGATGTTCGCCAGCAGCGTGAACGTCGGGCTGGGCGGCGTGCGCGACGTGCGCGACGTCGCCATTTCCGCGCAGCGCGGTATCGTCATCGAGCCGCCCACCTTCCTCGACATTCGCACGACGCTCCGGCGGGGCACCACGCTCAAGCGCACGCTCGGACGCATGAAGGGGCAGTATCCCCTGCTGGCGGAAATCGTCAACGAGATCGAGGAATGCAACGAGCTTCAGGACGAAATCGCCCGCGTGTTTGACGACAACGGCGTCGTCAAGGACAGCGCCAGCCCGCAGTTGGCGATGGTGCGCCGCGACCTCAAAATCGCCTTTGATCGCCTTCAAACGCGGCTTCAGCGCATCATCAGCGCGGGCGGCAACCAGCCCATCTTGCAGGAAGCCATCATCACCATGCGGAACGGGCGCTACGTGGTGCCGCTCAAGAGCGAGCATCGCGGCAGGCTCCCCGGCGTCGTCCACGACTCGTCGTCCTCCGGCGCGACGCTGTGGATCGAGCCGTTAGAAACGGTCGAGATGAATAACCGCTGGCGCGAATTGCAGTTGGATGAGGAAAAGGAAATCCGGCGCATCCTCGCCGCGCTGACCGAGCAGGTCGGGCAGGACAGCGAGGGCATCGTCCGCACGGTCGAAGTGCTGGCGTATGTCGATCTCGTCATGGCGAAGGCGCGCTACGCCGACGCGCTGAAAGCCGCCGAGCCAACCCTCATCCCCTTCAAGCCAAAATCGAATAATCCGAAGCATCCCGGCAGCACAATCTCCATCGAGGGCGCGCGCCACCCGCTGCTGTCCGGCAGCGTCGTACCCATCGACGTCGATTTTGACGACAACACGTGGATACTGGTCGTCACCGGACCGAATACCGGCGGCAAGACGGTCGCCCTGAAAACCGTCGGGCTGCTCTCGCTGATGGCGCAGTGTGGCTTGCACCTGCCGTGCGATAAAGCCCGGCTGAGCGTGTTCGAGGGCATCTACGCCGATATCGGCGACGAGCAGAGCATCGAGCAGTCGCTCAGTACGTTCTCGTCGCATATGACCAACACCATCCATATCCTTCGCGAATGCAACGAGCGCTCGCTGGTTTTGCTGGACGAACTGGGCGCGGGCACCGACCCCGCCGAAGGCTCGGCGCTGGCGCGGGCAATCCTGACGCAGCTTCTGGAACGGCGCGTGACGGCGATGGTCACGACCCACCACCCGGAACTGAAAGTCTACAGCGTCGAAACGCCGGGCGTGCGGAACGCCAGCGTCGAGTTCAATCTGGACACACTCGCGCCGACCTACCGGCTGATTATCGGCTTGCCGGGGCGCTCGAACGCGCTGGCAATTGCGACGCGCCTGGGGCTAAGCCCCGAAATTATCGAGGACGCCCGCGCGATGGTCGCCACTGAAGACCTGATCGCGGACGATCTGCTCGACGAAATTCACCGGACACGGGAGGATATTCGCCGTCAGCAGGCAAGCGCCGCCGAGATGCGCGAGGAGATCGAGGCGCAGAAAGCCGAGCTTCAGGTCAAGCTCAACGAGGTCGAAAATGAGCGCCGCAACATCATCGCCACGTCGCGGCGGCAGGTGCAGGACGAGATGGAAGACTTCCGCAAAGAGCTTCGCCGCCTGCGCGGCGAGATGCGCGAAGCCTCGCTCCCCCTCGAACGCCTGAAGCAGTTGGACGCGGAAGCCGCCGAGGTGTCCGCCAATCTGCGCGAGCCGGTGGACAATGCCATCGACGCGCCGGACGGCTTGGACTGGACGCCGCGCCTGGGCGATGCCGTCTGGCTGGACACCCTCAAAGCCGAGGGCACGATCACGGAGCTGGATCGCGAAGAGGCGATGGTACAGGTCGGCACGCTGCGGGTGCGCGCGAACCTGCGCGAATTACGCAAGCCGAACCGCGCCGAGCGCAAGGAACTGAAAAAGCGCCGTGTGTCCGCCTACGCGGCAGAACCGGTGCCGACGGTGCAGAAAGGCGCGTCGCCGGGGCTGGAACTTGATTTACGCGGCGCGCGCGTGGACGACGCCCTCAAGCGGCTGGACGATTACATCGACGCCGCGTACCTGGCGGGTCTCCCCTTCGCGCGCATCATTCACGGCAAAGGCACGGGCGCGCTGCGCCGAGCCGTACAGGATCGTGTCTACAATCACCCGCTGGTCAGCAAGGTCGTCGGCGCGCCGCCCAAAGTCGGGATGCGAAAAAGATTCAACTGCTCGCGGCTGAAATAAAGATACTCGCCGCTGTGCGAAAACTTGAGCCCGTAAAAATTCTCGTCCTGCGGCGCGATAAGCTGGACGTTCGTTTCGGTCGAAAGCTGCCTGAGCCAGAGGCTCTGTTTGCCGCCCGTCGTGTTGGTGTAGGCGATAAACTTTCCGTCGGGCGAGATCGCCGAGAGCGTCGCTTGTCCGATGCCGGTTATTTTTCTGGATCGCGCCGACGACAGTTGCGGCTCGCCCGCTTCGCTGCCGCCAGTCCACAAATGATGCGACGCGGGCGGCGGCGGCTGATTTTGCAGGAACAATTCCGTGCGCGTTCCCGTACATCCCTGCGCCGGATCGTAGACGGTGCCCGTGTCGGCGCAAATCTGCGCCGCGACGATCCCGCCGGGGTCGGGGAACGCCGCGGGTGTGTTCCCTTGCAGCGCCGACCGCATGACCTCGTTCCAGATCGGGATTGCCGCTAGCGCGGTTGTCGCCGTCGTCGCCTGATTATCGACCCGCCCCGTCCATACCCCCACGACCATGTTGCTCGTGAAGCCCATCGTCCACAGGTCGCGGTTGTCATTCGTCGTGCCGGTCTTGGCGGCGACCAAGCCCTCGTAGCCGGGAATGCTCAAGCCGGAGTTAGTACCAAACGCGGCGGCGCGCGCTTCGTTATCGGTGAGAATGCTGTCCATCACATACGCCACCTGCGGCGAGATGACCTGCACCGGCTCCGGTCGCGGGGGAATCTCCACCTGGTTGCCGTCGGAGTCGGTAATGCTGGTGATCGTATACAGCGGGACGTGCCTGCCGCCGTTAGCCAGCACGCCGTATGCCTGTACGTGATCGTACAGGCGAATTTCATTCGAGCCGAGCGCCGACGACAAGCCGAACGTCGCATCGTCGAGGAAGCGCAAGCCCATGCGCGACGCCATATCGCGGAACTTGTCGACGCCGATGAACTCAAACGCTTTCACCGCCGGGACGTTGTAGCTGTTCTGAAGCGCCGAGCGCACCGACACCGGTCCGCGGAAGCGGCGGTCGTAATTGAGCGGCTGGTATGGCGGCTGCGTGTTGTAGGTCGTCGGCACGTCCCACAGAATCGACGCCGCGGTCATGTAATCCAGCCTGCCGCCGCGGTCGATGCCTTCCAGCGCCGCCGTGTACACAATCGGCTTGATGGACGAGCCGGGCTGCTGCCACGTCAGCACGTTATTGACCTGCCCGTCAATAGACTCATTGTTGAAATCCGGGCTGCCAACCATCGCGCGGATCGCGCCGGTCGTTGGATCCGCGACCAGCACCGCGCCCGTATCCAAGCCGGAGCCGGATGCCGCGCTGACGTTCTGCGCCAGCGCATTTTGCGCCGCGTCCTGAATGCGCGGGATCAGCGTCGTGCGAATGGTGAAGCCGCGACGGTACATCTCCGCCGTGCCAAACGACTGTTCGATCTGCGCCTGCACGAAGTTGACAAAGTGCGGGTATTGAATGGTGTACTCGCGCGGTCGGAAAGAGCGTGTTTCCACCAGCGCCCGCTCGACCAGCACCGTCCCGCCGACGATGTCGCCGCCGGGACCAATGCGAATTTGCGCGTCGCCGATGCAGAACGGCTCGCCCAGGTACGGCTCGTGCTGGAACTGGATGCAGCCCACGTCGCGCATCAGCCGCAGCACCGTCTCCATGCGGTCAAACGCCGCTTCGCTGTTGACGACCGGATCATAGGTCGCGGGCGCCTGAAGCATCCCCGCGATCATGGCGGACTCCGCCATGTTCAGATCGGCGGCGCTCTTGCCAAAGTAGAACTGCGACGCCGCCTCGACGCCATACGACCGGTTGCCGAAGAAGAACTCGTTCAGGTAAAGCTCCAGAATGAAGTTCTTGTCGTAGCGCTGCGCGATTTCCGACGCGATGACAATTTCTTGCAGCTTACGCTCGGTCGAGACCGTCGTGTCGTGCAAAATCAGGTTGCGGGCAATCTGCTGCGTGATCGTGCTCGCGCCCGATTCGATCTGCCCGGACACTGCGTTCTGTGCAATCGCGCGACCAATGGCGATGGCATCCCAGCCCGGATCGTCGTAATAACGCTCGTTCTCCGTCGCCAGTACCGCGTGAATCAGGAACGGCGAAACATCGCGAAGCGCGATCTTCTGCCGCGCGCCGCCATCGCGGCTGGTCAATTCCGCGATCATGTTTCCCTCGGCGTCGAGGATGCGCGCCGTCTGGAATTCCGGCTGGTAATTCGCCAGCGCCGCGATTTCATCCTGATACGGTCCGCTCAGGCTGGAATAATAAGCAATACCGCCGACGATGCCGCACGCGCCGAGCAGGAACAGCAGCGCCACCCCGACAATTGCCAGGATCGCCAGCAGCCGCCCCATCGACTGGCGCTTCTGCTTCAGCACCTGATCGTAGGTCGGAGACGCCTTGCTGCGAAGATCGTAGGACGGCGGCGCGACATCTTCCCGCGGCGCGGGAACGCCCGGTTGCGTGCCGAGGTCGGCGGGCGCGGACGCCACAGTTTCCCCGGAGACTGCCGCGTTCGGGATCGTCGGCTGCGAGCGAACCGGCTGCGTGACGCCCAGGTCGTTGGGCACGGGCGGCAGCCTGAAGCCCGCCGCGCCCGGCAGCGTGTAATCGGGGTCGCGCACCGGCACGGAGCGCGGCAGCGGCATATACTCGTCGGGCAGATTGATCGCGGACGTCGCCACCGTCCGGTCGCCGGGGAGCATCGGCGCGGATGGCATCGTGTCCATCCCAGTGTCGACTTCCTGCTCGGCTGCCAGGGCGGGCGGCGTTTCGGGCAGCCACTGCCCGTTTGAAAACTTGTACCACGTGTCCGTTTCGACGCCGAGCATCCACCAGACGTTGTCGTCGTCCAGCACCATCAGCCGCCGTAGCTCGGTTTGAAGCTGGTCACGGGTAAGCTGTCCGTTGCGATACTGACGGCGCAGCCCGCGCACTTTTTCTTCCGTCTCGTGATACTTTTTCGCCAGCGATGCCTGCCCCGCCTCGACCAGTTCTGCCGCGGATGGCTCGGACGCGGCGGGCGCTTCGGCGGCTTCCGGCGCGGTCGTCGTTGCCGCAGGTTGAGGCTGTTCAGCGCTCAACCGCTCAAGCTGGCGGCGGGCATATTCCGCGGGGTCATTCGGGTCGGCGGTTGGCGCGGGCGCTGCGTCCGCCGTCGAGCGCGCCTGCGGCTGATCCTCGACCAGACTCGCCAGCGCGATCAGCTCGCTCATGCTGAAGCTGTCTTCGTCGTCCTCGTCGTGCAGGAGCGCGGGAGCGATCAGGTCGTCGCCGTTGCGTGCTGCCGCGCTCGATTCTGGACCGAACGGCAGCCCGGCGCTCTCCGCGATCAATGCATCCAGCGTCGCCTGCGGCGCGGCGCCGCCGGGAACGTCGTCAAAGGGCAGCGACGCATCCCTGGCAGCCGCATCCATCCCGTCCGCCGACGCTTCGTTTTCGAGCGGCGCGGTGGCGGTATCCGGCTGAAGCCCGCCTTCAGGCGAGCGCGAGATTTCAATTTCGTCGTCGGGGCGGAACGTCGTGTCCTCCGGTCGCGGAAGGTGCCAGATTCCCGCATCGTCGGGCACGATATCGAGGTCTTGAGGCAGCGCGGGCACTCGCCAGCCGCCGGTTTGCTCCTCCGCTTGGGCGGGTACCCGCCAGCCGGACGTTTCATCGCTCGTGGTCGGCGCGTGCCAGCCGCCGGAGGGCGCTCGCATACGCGGGTCGGGCTTCGGAGAGTCGTCCTGAGGACGGTTGCGGGAAGGGCGGTCGCTCATGCGCCGTGTTCCTTACAAACGTTTGAATGATTTTAACATCAACGCATTATACACGAGTTCGCACCCCCCGCCGTTCCGCAGCGCCCCTCATGGGGCGATATTGCAGAACTGGATTATCCGGCACTTCGGAGCTGAATCGAATGATTCGGTACGGTGTGAATTTGGGTTGCTGGGTGTGTCTGCTGGGCGGGTATCAATGGTAGGAGCGAGCGGCTCGCTCGCTCGCCCTGATTGCTCAGGGGAACGTTGCTAGTCCGCAATTGCCCACGTCCCCGCCTCACTCGTCGGACTTCGAGTCGCCGCGCACTGTATCTTCGAGCGCTTCGTCGTCATCGGCATCGTAACCATCATTCGCATACAGATCGGAGTCGTCAATGCGCGGCACTTCGATGGTATCCGTTGCCGAGAACCGCTGTCCGTCGGACGCTTCGGGGCTTTTAATCGTATCGTCGAGGTTGATCAGGCGGGCGAAGGACTCTTTGAGGATGAGCGTGTCGTCGTTGTGGATGCCATGATACGGGCGCTCTGGAACGGCGTTGGGATCGCCTTCCACCAGAACGACGACCACGCTGACGTTGTCTTCTGCTCCGCGGTCGTTGGTCAGCGCGATCAGCTGCTCGCTGATCGTCTCAGGGTCGTCCGAGTTCAGCGCGACTTCGGCAATCTCCGCCGACTTGACGTGCCGCGTCAGCCCGTCCGAACACAGGACAAGGCGATCCCCGGAGCGCATTCGCGTGTAATACAGATCGACGTCGATATCGTCGGTCTGCCCGAGCGCGCGGTACAGCACGTTCCGCATCGGGTGGTCTTCCGCCTGCTCCTGCGTGATGTGCCCGGCGGCAACCAGCGCTTCGACAAAGCTGTGGTCGGCGGTAATCTGCGTGATCGTGTGGTCGCGCTC
>CALMDI010000626.1 GCA_937864975.1 uncultured Chloroflexota bacterium
CAGAGAAACGTGCTGGACACGGTGACTTCGCGGCGGCGCAGGCGCAGCATGTAGAGCAGGAGTATCGGGATCGCCAGCAATCCGGCGGCGAGCGCGAGGGGTGTGAGAAAGGACATAACAGCTTCGCCTTAAAAGCGTAACGCAGAGACGCAGAGAAACAGAGGCGCAGAGTTATTTTGCAATTTTGGTTGTTTCGGTTTGAGCGTTTATAACCCGATGAATCCCTTGTCGAACCAATCTTTCCCCGAAATTAATCGCGAGAGCCAATCTTAGTCCCGTTAGACGCAAGTACGTGAGGGCTTGTGCCTCGAAAACTGTATTGTAAACAACGGTCGCTTTGCACTCCACGATCACAAGTTCTTCGATTAACAAATCCAGTTTAAGCGGTGTCGCAAGCTCCAGACCCTTGTATTGAATGGGAAGGTACTTTTGACGTTCAACAGCTAATCCGCGCGACCTGAGTTCCCACGCTAACGCCTCTTCGTATACGCTTTCAAGTAATCCGGGACCGCCTAATGTACGATGAACCTCTATCGCTGAATCAATAATCTGACTACTCACTCTGTTTTCAATCATAAATCCCTCTGCGTCTCTGTTTCTCTGCGCCTCTGCGTTACGCTTTTTCTCTTATCTCACCGCACTACGCCGAGCCGCCGCAGGTCGTACAGAATCACCTTCTCCCACGGCGTGCTCGTTTCCACAGGCACGTAATGCACCCCGCGCTTGCGGCACTCCGCGCGCAGGCTGTCGCGCCACGCCGCCACCCGCTGCACGTACAAATCACGCATCGTCGAATCGACCGTCACTTCCTGCGGCGCGCCCGTTTCGACGTCCATCAGGCGCAGATCACCCGCCAGCGGCGGCTCAACCTCGTCAGGCGCGAGCACATGCACGATAGCGACTTCAAAGCCCCGCCCAAGCAGCGCGTTTAAGCCTTCCACATAGCCATCCGGCGTAAACAGATCGCTCACCAGAATTGCCAGCCCCGGACGTCCCGCCCGCAGCGCGTAATCCTTCAGCGCGCCGTTCAGATCAGTGGTGCCACCCGATTGTAAATTGACCATGAAGTTGAGCAGCCCGACGGCATAGCCCCGCCCGCGCGCCGGACCGAAGTGCTCAAGGCTGCCGCCGTGCATCGCCGTGACGAGCAAGCGGTCGTTCGTCGTCAGCGACATATAGCCCAGCCCCGCGACCAGCCGCCGCGCATAGCTGAATTTATTCAGCTCGTCGGGCGCGTCGGGATTCCAGTGCATACTCGCGGACGTATCGAGCAGCAGATGGACGGCGAGGTCTTCCTCGTCCTCGTAGAGCTTGGTCAGCGGGCGGTCGAGGCGGGCATAGATGTTCCAGTCGAGGCGGCGCAGGTCGTCGCCGGGAACGTAGTTGCGATAATCCGCGAACTCAATACTCGTGCCGCGCTTGGTCGAACGCCGCTCGCCTTTAATCGCGCCGGAACGCACGCGCGAGGCGTAGAGCATCAACTGTTCAAGCTTGCGGCGGGTTTTCTCGTCAAACAGGGGGGATTCGGGCATACAGCCTCATCATCTCCAACCGATACGGCATTAATCGATCCCAAGCGAGCGAAACACGACGTCAGCATCATCACCACGTCGTTCAGAAGCCAGGTAATCTCGAAGCGAAGCCGCCACATCCGGTCGAAGTTCTGCGTTGGCATCTGGATCGCTCAGAAGACCGAGTTTTTCGTCAACAACTTCCTCGACCAGCTCACGCAACAGCGCCCGCAGCTGCTCGACAGTTAAGTCCGAGACTCGGACGATCATAGCTCGTTCCTTTCTACGCCGTTTTTACAACCGTCTTGAGCGAATCCGCGATGATCGCGTCGGGACTGATTCCCTCTGCCAAACCCTCGAAATTCAGCAGCAGCCGATGGCGCAGCGCGGCGGGCGCGACCGCCTGAATATCCTCGAAGGAGACGTTAAAACGCCCTTCGAGCAGCGCGTTAATCTTGCCGCCGACGATCAGCGACTGCGCGCCGCGCGGACTGGCGCCGTAGCGCACGAACTGCCGCACCATGTCCGAAGCGTCCGGCTGGTCGGGGTGCGTGGCGACGACAACGCGCGCGACGTATTCGGTCACATGGCTGGCGACCGGCGTATTCAACGCCAGCTTGCCCATGTCGATCACCTGCCTGCCGTCCGCCACCTTACCCGCCATCGGCACCTCGGAGCCGGTCGTTCGATGCAAAATCGAGACGAGATCGGCAACCGACGGATACTCCACGTTGACTTTGAACATGAAGCGATCCAACTGCGCTTCCGGCAGCGGATACGTGCCTTCCATCTCCAGCGGGTTCTGGGTTGCCAGCACGAAGAACGGCGGTTCCAGAGTGTACGTCCGGTTGGCGACGGTGACGGTTTTTTCCGCCATTGCTTCCAGCAACGCCGACTGCGTCTTAGGCGTCGCGCGGTTGATCTCGTCGGCAAGGATCAGGTTAGCGGACACCGGACCCGGCTGAAAGCGCCGTACCTTCGTGCGTCCATCTTCGGATTCTTCGAGAATGTCGGTGCCGGTGATGTCGGCGGGCTGCATATCGGGCGTGAACTGGATGCGCGAGAACTTCAGGTCGAGCGCGTCCGCCATCGTGCGAATCAACATCGTCTTGCCCAGCCCCGGCACGCCTTCCAGCAGCGCGTGCCGTCCCGCGAGGATGCAGATCAGCACGCTGCGGACGACGGCGTCCTGCCCGACGATCACGCGCTTCACTTCCGCCTCAATCGTGCGCGCGATCTCGCTGAATCGCTCTAAATTCATCTGATTCATAGCGTCTGTCATCAAAGCCTCTTTCATTCCAATGAGCATCATGGGCGGCTCGCGAACCGCCCCTGATGCCGGGTCTACACAATAGATTACATCGAACGGGGTCAAATGGATCAGAGGAAGATGATGAGGGCAGCAGTTTCCTCACGTGCCGAAGGCGTTTTTGCGTTAGTCATCCAGCCGCACCACCAGCGTGACGAAGGTCAGGCTTGCCTCGCCCACGCGCCCGGTCACTTCCCAGCAGCCTTCCGTCGGGAAGATCAGCGCGGTTGCCTGAAACCCAATCTCCCCATAGCCTTCTGGAATGCGCGAGCGGAGCGGCGGCGCTTCCGCGTCCAGCCGCCGTCCCTCGATAGCCAGTTGACCGGGAACGGCTCGGTACCACGGGAATTTCATTGCCAGCGAGCCATCGGGTTCAATCGACCCCGGTCCCCCCGGCTCAAAAATCACGATGCCGTCTTCCCACGGGATGGTGTACAGCGTATCGTCGTCATTCCCCAGCGAAAAAAACATATTCGGAACGTCGGGCGATCTGCCGTTGGGCAGCGTCACCGGGCAATCCGCCGTCGCATCGCCCGACGCTGCCTCCGAAGCCACGACATCGGAGAGCGGTGGCTCCACACGGAGCGCCTGCCTGCTTTGTGGGATGCCCGTCAACCACATCGACGGCGCGATACAGCCCAACGACAGCAGAGATAGGCAAAGGAAGAGGAGTCGTTTCATCGGAGCCTCCACCGGTATGGATCGAACCTGCCAGTGGAGTACACCGTCCAGCCTGCTGTGGTTCCTCTTTAAAGCGGTGTTATTTCCTGTACGGATGCTCGACGCCGCTCAGCCGAGTTCAGGCTCAGTCGTCGCTCTGTCCCGGTTCAATCGACGTGAAGTAATCGCGCACCACGTCGCGCAAGCCAAGCGGAATGTAATCGCTGTCCAGCGCGCGATTTGCCGTGTTGGCGTAATCCTGAAATACCTGATTGTAGGGGACGACATTCTCCCCGGTCGGGTTTTGAGCGAACTCCCCCTGCACGACCGGCGCGCTCGCGCCGTCCGGCTCCAGCACCATCTGCTCGTCGCCCGGCTCGCCGCCAACCCGGCGCGGCGCGAACACCGGCGCGAATTCGCTGTCGCCTTCGCCATCGGGATTGTTATCGGTACCCACGGGTCCCTGCTGCTGCGGTCCCGCGCCCTCAATCCCCTGTCCGCCCTCGCCATCGCCCGCGCCCGCCCCGCTGCCTTCCGCCGGTTCGTTGCCGGAGTTCTGGCTCTCAGCGCTTGCCGAGCCGGGCGCGCCGGACTCGCCTTCCTGCTCGCCCTGCCCCTCGCCGGAAGGAGCGCCCTGCTGCCCCTGTTGTCCCTGCTCGCCGGGTTGTCCACTCGCCGACTGGGCGCTTTGCTGCGACTGCTGTCCCTGCTGGCTCGGCGGCTGTTCCCCCTGCTGCGCCTGCCCGGACGCGGGCTGCTGAGACTGGCTCTGCCCGGACTGCGCGATCTGCTCGGCGGCTTGCTGCGCCTGCTGCGCGGCTTCACCCATCTGTTGGCTCGCGCCCTGCTGCTGCGCCTGCTGTTGCTGCATTTGCTGCTGGCTCTGCTGCATCTGCTGCTGCGCCTGCTGCGTTTGCCCGTTCTGAAGCGACTCCGACGCCTGCTGCATTTGCTGCGACGCCTGCGGGTTCGCGCCCTGCATCGCCTGAGAAGCGGCTTGCATGGCGGATGCCATCTGCTGGCGCTGCTGCGCGTCCATCTGCTCCATCATTTGCTGTATCTGCTGCATCATCTGCTCAAGCGCTTCCGCCTGATTTTGCGCGTCCTCCATTGCCTGCTGCAATTCCGGGGAAAGCTGGCTCAGCGCCTGCGCCGCCTCCTGCATCGCTGCGTTGTTGGCGTTGATCTGCTGGTTAAAAAGCTCCGCGCGCTGCTGAAGCGCCGCCTGCACATCCGAGACAGTGGCGAAGGCTTCCTGCGGCGTCACGTTTTCCTGATCGAGCCGTTCGATGCTCTGTTCCAGCATTTGCAGCAGCGATTCGCGGTCCTGGTCGTCCAGAT
>CALMDI010000627.1 GCA_937864975.1 uncultured Chloroflexota bacterium
GTAGACCTCCCGGCGGAGAAACTCGGCCATCTCCTCGTGCAACCGGTGGCTTTCGCTGAGCTTGATCGTCGTGGCACCGAGCTCCCGTACGGTCTCGAAGAGCGAGCGGTAGACCTTGTACTCCTGAAAGGTCTTGCGCGGCTCCTCCTCCCAGTCATGCTTGCGGATCGGCTGCATTTGGCGATGGTCGCCGACGACCAAAACCGGTCCCGTTGGGCTCAGCGGGATCCCCGCCAGCAGTGCCTCCGGCACCGTCATCCGCGACTTCTTCGCCTACTCGCCGGCGTTCCTCGGCGGCGTCCGCGTGGCCGTAGCGCGCCATGCGCGCGCCGATCATCCCCGTACCCGCCAGCGCCGCGACGCCCAGGCTGTGCGTCCAGAGCATGAACGGCGCACCGAGCTTATAGCCCACCGCCAGCAGGATTGTATATAAAGGCGAGGTCGAAGCGGCGCTTGGCACGCCGGGGATAAACGCCCACTGTCCGGTCTGCGCCAGATTGCGCGCGTAAGTCTGGTGAATCCAGCTATCGTCCAGCGGAAAACCGCCCCCCGCGACGGCAGCATAGAGCGCGACCATGCCGAACGCGACGGCAGCGATCAGCAGGTCATCGCGCCGCAGGGTCAATCGCATACAGCCTCGCGTCAGGATAGTCGAGCGGAATGGGCGACAGAAAGTCAGGCAGCGTGTCGTAAAGCGACCAGAGCGAGGGGGGCATCGCACGACGTCCCTCGAGCAGCAGATAGCCGACGTCATACTGGCTCGCGATAGTCGGGATGACGTCCGGCGTCTCGTTGGGCAGCGGCACCCCGCCCCGCCCCGTGAAGTAATAGAGCGCCGCCGGATCGTTCACCATCACGCGCGCGTCGTCAGGCAGCACTGCCGCAAGCTGGTCGTAGAGCGCCGGGATACTCGCCGTCACGCGCCCGCGCAGCCCCATCGTCAGGCTGAGCCAGATGGCGAACCCAAGCAGCGCAAGCGAAAAGACCCGCTTTGCCGTTGGAGCGTGCCACGTCCGGCGGCGGCGCGCCACCCAGTCCACCGCGGTATCCAGCCCGACGATGCCCAGCGCCGCCCACCACGGCACCAGCGCCGCCGATGAGTGCAGCAAGCCGCCGCGATAGCCGGGAAAGGGAAACACCAGCGTCATGACCACGTGCAAGCCAAGCGCATAGAGCCAGAAAGCGCGCAAAAACGGATCGCGCCGCCGCGCCCACAGCCCGATCAGCATCAAGGGCGCTAAGACGATCAGCCCTTCAATGCCGACGAAGGTGCCGACATTGGTGCCGAAGGCTTCCCAGCGCCCCGCCAGCAGGCGAGGGAGATCGTCGGAAAATAGCGCCCGCGCGCTGGCGTCGGGGGGATAGTTGAACAGGTCGTTGTATTCCGTAAACCAGATGCCCTGCGCGCCCCCCACCGGCAGCGGCGACCCAATGACCGCCAGATTACGCGCCGCCCACGGCAGCATGACGACTCCATAGGCGAGCGTGAGGACGCCTGCCGCCATCAGCCGCCGGGCAAGCGGCGCGGTGTTGAGCGACCGCCACGGCGCGAGGACGACCACCCAACCGACCATCAGCAGCAGAACGCCGTCGGCGCGCGTGAGATGCGCCAAGCCCGCCAGCGCCCCGCCGAGCGCGAACCAAGCCGCCATTCGCCGCCCGCCGCCCGCCAGCGCCACCGCCCCCTGCCCCAGCGCGACGAGGCACAGCGCCCCAAACAGAGCATACGGCGCGAACGTATCGGTCGCGCCCCAGTAGCGCGTGAAATACCCGCTGAACAGCGTGAGCAGCCCGGCAAGCCAGGCGTGACGGCGCGTGCCTCCGACCTTCGCGCCGAGCCAGTAGCCGAGGATTGCGACCAGCGCGAACATAAGCGCGAGCGGAAGCTGCGCGGCGGCATAATTGCCCGGCTGGTTCAGCAGCATCATTCCCGCCGCGGCGGTGAGCGAGGTAAGCGGCATCCAGTAGAGATGCGACGGCGCGGGCAGGCTGCCGTCCGCGCCGATGTACGTCCACAGGTAATCGTCGGTCAGCCCGCGACCGCGCGCGACCTGTTCGGCGGCGTTGAAATGGTAAAAGGCATCGGTGTATCCCGGCTGCTCGACCAAACCGCGCGTCAGCGCGAGCGCGCCGACCAGCGCGATGACGGCAAACAGCAGGTGGTCATGGGACAGCAGCCACTGGACTGGTTTCACGGTACCGCGTTCAGGCTAACGAGCAGCTCGGTTTACTTCCTAATGTTACAAAGGAAAAACTTGACAGGTTCGTAAAGCTCCGTATGCTTAAGTTAGAACATGCGTTCTAATGGAGGCGCTCCTCATGGAAATTCAGGCTGCACTGACCCGCGTCCGCAATGTCGAGTTCGTCGTCGTCGCCGTCAGTAAGTATGTCCTCGAAAGCCCCGACCACGCGAACGCCTTCATCGACGATCTGGAAGATAACTTCTTCGGCGTGCCCGTCGTTCTGGCAGCTTTTGGCGCGGAGCAGCCGCGACTGTTCGGCGGCGGACCGTTCATTCGCCAGCGCCTCGCGCAGACCCCACTCCTGAGCCTGCCGTGGGAGACGTATCATCTTCACCGCGCCAGCCTGCAGCGGCGTCCCACCACAGACGTCGCGTAACCACCAGCAGCGCCAGCGTCGCCAACGGCAGCGGAACGTACGTCGCCGGGTGCTCGAACTCGCCGCTCACGGTCGTCAGAAAATGCAGCCACGGTAAGAGGAAGCACGCGCCGAGCAGCGCCAGCGCCCACGGCGCGCGCCCGCGGCGGCGGAGATGGGCGGCGACAAAGAGGAGCGGCGCGGCAAAGGCGACGAAATGCGTCGTCGCCGTCCGAGGCGCGACGACATGCGTGAGCGTCAACGTCAGCATGACCGTCCACAACCAGCGCTCCTGCCGACGCCGCGCGATCACCTGCCACCATGCCCACAGCAGCCCCACGTAAAGGACGAGGGCGAGCAGCCATTCGCCCGCCGTCCCCAAACCCCCAAAATACGCCATGATCACCCAGGCAGGCGATCCGACCGCGGTATAACTCGTGTAGCGGTTCAGCTCGCGCAGCCAGTCGCCGACCCATGACGGCTGAAGCAGAAACGACAGCGCCAGCAGCGCGACGAGCGCGCCGAAGAAGGCGCTCAGAAAGCGCGTCCGGCGCTCCCGCCACGCCCACATCAGGAGAAATGGCACGATCAGATATGCCATCTGCGGCTTCATGGTCGAGAGCGCCAGCGCGACCCCGGCGGTCCGGTCGTGCCGCCGCGCCAGCGCCCACACCGCCACGACCGTCAGCGCGCCAAAGACAGGGGGCATGACTGCCGCGACGCGTTCGATGGCGACGCTGGCGGCTCCCCGGCCGTGCAGGAGCACCACCACCGTGGACGTCAGCGTGTCGAACAGCGGCGCAATCGGCACGAACTGTCCGCCCGGCGCCGCAAACGGATCGAGCGTCACGCGCGCCGGGAAGTTCCGGACCTGGTGCTCGATCAGACGCACGTGATACCAGGCATCGGTTTCAAGAAAGCGCACGCCTTCGGCGCTGAAAACTGCGTCAGCGGCCGGATAAGTACGAATGCCGAAGGCAGCGGCCGCCACGAGCAGGACCAGGACGAGATCACGACGCACGGCGACATTGTAGGGTGCCGTCCGTGTTAGCATCCGCGCTGCAAGGAGCCATCATG
>CALMDI010000628.1 GCA_937864975.1 uncultured Chloroflexota bacterium
GCCACGCTCCTCAACTGGACGATGGGTGCAAGCGACCGCGCCCTCGACCACTCCGCGCGGGCGCACGCGTTGGCCGTGGCGGCCGACGACCCCGGCGCCGCCGCCTTCGCCCGCTACTTCCGGTCGCTCGTCCTCGCCTGGGACCGGGGGGATTGGGACGCCGCCATCCCACTGGCGGAGGAGGCGGTCGCGGGCTGCGACTTTGCCATTGATCTGCACGGCGGCGGAAGCTGGTGCGTGAATTCCTTCGCCTTCGAGATGCCCGGCGGCGAGGCAATCAGTCGGGCGTTCGGCGCGCCGTTCGTCGTCACAGCGCCGGAACGCACCGTCACGCTGACCGGGCACGCCCGCGCGCTCGGCGCGACGGTGGCAGCGGTGGAGATGGGCGGGCGCAGCGCCGACGAAGACCTCTGGGCGACTCGGATCGCGGACGGGCTGCGCCGCGCGCTGACGATAGCGGGCGTTTTTCGCGGGGACGCCGCCGAGCCGCCGGTGCGCTCGCTGCCGGTGAGCGGAACGACGGTGCTGCGTCCGAAGGTCGGGGGTGTCTTTATCCCCACTCTCAAGGCGGCGGACGTGGGCACCGTCGTGCCGGGGGGGACGCTGCTTGGCGAAATTCTCGACCCGGCGACGCTTCACGTCAAGGAACGTCTCGTCGCGCCGTTCGCGCAGACGGCGATCCTGCTCCTGCGACCGCACATCGCGCGCATCGAGGGCGGCGCGATGACCTACGTCGTCGCGGAGCCACTCAGATAACGATTTTCCGAACCCTTTTTTGGCGATCTCGTTTAGAAAGGAACCGACATGGCGGAACAACTTCGAGTCGGCGTGATTGGCGCGGGGCGTTGGGCGGCAAGCGCGCATCTGCCGGGCTTCGCGCGCACGCCATACGCAAAAGTCGTGGCAATCTGCGACCAGAACCGCGAACTGGCGGAAACACGTGCGAAGCAGTTTGACATTGCCGACGTTTATACCGACGCCGGGGAACTGCTGGCGCGCGGCGACATCGACGTGATTGACGTCTGCACGCGCGGCAGTTCGGATGATCGCGACAATCACGAGAAGCTGGCGTTCGCCGCGCTGGAAGCGGGCAAGCACTGCCTGTGCGAGAAGCCCGTCGCGCACGATTATCGCAATACGTGGAAGGCGCACGCGCTGGCGCAGTCCAAAGGCTTGAAGACCAAGGTTGGGCTGACGTTTCGCTACGCGCCCGCGATGATGTACATGCGCGCCCTGATAAACGACGGTTTTATCGGCACGCCGTTTATTTTCAACGGCTTTGAGCAAAACTCGCAGTTCATCAGCTCGGAAATTCCGGTCACCAAAATGGACCTGATTCCCGAAAACCCGCTTGCCGACATCAAGGTGTCGTCGCTGGAAGGCTACGGCGCGCCGATCATCGACCTGAGCATGTGGTTTATGGACAGTACGATCAAGAGCGTGGTCGGCGTCCTCAGGAACTTCGTGCCCTACCGCACCACGGTCGATGGGCGCAAAGTGCGAACGAACATTGACGATGGCGACATTTACATCGGCGAATACGAGAACGGCGCGATTTGCTCGATTCAGTCGAGCTACGTGACCGTGGGCAATTATCCGGGACTGGAAGCGCGCGCCTACGGCTCGAACGGCGCGCTCATCTGCCGTTTGGTCGAGGAATTCGGCGTGCCGCAAACCCTGCATCAGGCGAAACCGGATGCCGTCGAATTCGTGCCGGTCGAGATTCCCGCCGAATATTTTCCGCCGGGTTACACGCCGGGCGAGTCGTGGCCCTCATTGTTTTACGCCAATCTCGTCCACAACTTCATGGAGGAAATCGTCAACGGCGGCGAGGAAAATCAGGGCAACTTTGCCCAGAGCGCCCGCGTGCAGGAGATCATCAACGCCGTCGAGAAATCCTATCGCGAGCGCCGCTGGATCGACCTGCCGCTGGACGAACCGGCAGCGCATTAACTCTATTCAGGATCGCTGATGCTTCTCCACACCGCGCCGTTAGCAGCAACCGCCGCGGCATTACGCAGCGGACAGCTTGACTTGTTGACTTATATAGATCAGGTTTGCGACCGCCTTGAGCAGATCGATCCTGTCATTCAGGCATTCCTGCCGGAGCCAGATCGCCGCGCCCGCTTGCGAGGGGACGCGGAACGCCTCGCGGCGCAGTTCCCCAATCCCCCGTCCCGTCCGCCGCTGTTCGGCGTCGCCGTCGGCGTGAAGGATATTTTTCACGTCGACGGTTTTGAGACGCGCGCCGGGTCGCTTCTTCCGCCCGACGTGCTCGCGGGGGGTGAAGCTGCGCCTGTCACAGCGCTCAAGCGCGCCGGTGCGCTCGTCCTCGGAAAGACGGTCACGACCGAATTTGCCTATTTCGAGCCGGGTCCAACCCGCAACCCCCACCATCTCGATCACACGCCGGGCGGTTCAAGCAGCGGTTCGGCGGCGGCGGTTGCGGCAGGGCTGTGCCCGCTGGCGCTCGGCACGCAAACCATCGGCTCGATCATCCGCCCCGCGGCGTTTTGTGGCGTGGTCGGCTTCAAGCCCAGTTTTGGGCGCATTCGCTCATCGGGGGTGATATACATCGCGCCGTCGCTCGATCACGTCGGCATGTTCGCGCAGGACGCCGCTGGGATTCGGCTGGCGGCATCGGTCTTATGCGAAGCGTGGCAGGACGCTATGCCGGATCGACTTCCCGTGCTCGGCGTACCGGAAGGCAGCTATCTTTCGTCTGTGACCGCCGAGGCATCTGCCGCCTTCGAGCAGCAGTTGGGGGCGTTGGAACGCGCGGGCACTACCGTCCGCCGCGTGCCCGCCCTCGCGGATATCGACGCGATCCAACACCATCATCTCCAACTGATGTCCGGGGAGATGGCGCGGATTCATGGCGACTGGTTCGAGCGCTACGCGCCGCTCTATCGCCCGCGCACCGCCGCGTTCATTCGTCAGGGGCAGGGCGTGGACGAAACGGCGCTGTCGGCTGCCCGCGCCTATCAGCAGCAAACGTGCGCCGAACTGGAAGCGCTCATGAGAACGGCGGACATCGACCTCTGGGTAAGCCCTTCTGCTCCGGGCGCCGCGCCGCTTGGGATTGAGAAAACAGGCGATCCCGTGATGAGCTTCCCGTGGACGTTCGCGGGTCTGCCAACCGTGACGCTGCCTGCGGGGATGAACCCACAGGGGCTGCCGCTTGGATTGCAGTTCGTCGCGCCGTTCGGCGGCGATGAACGGCTGCTGGCGTGGGCGCAGCGTCTGGCGGAGATACTTGCCGCAGTTGCCATCGACCGCGCGGACGAGTCAGAATCGCTGTCTTCAGGCGAATAAGCCGAGGTCGATATGTCGCCGATCCTGTGGGAAAACAAAAGCCGTCACAGTGTCGAATACTTCAATCTGAGCGCGACCGATATCACTCACGTTCTTGAAGGCTGGGTCATCCTGCTGCTGCGGCGAATGCCGACGCGCGTTCACTACCGCATCGAATGTGATTTGCAGTGGCGCACGCGCGCCGTCTCCAGCGAGCAGGAATGTTCGCGGGATGCGCGCTCGCTCACGCTCACGGTGGACGAGAATCAAGTCTGGCGGCAGGACAATAAGCCGATATCCCTTGCCGCTGGACTCTTTGACGTCGATCTGGAAATTACCCCGCGACGAATATGCTGCCCATCCGGCGGACTGCCCTGAAAAACGGCGAAATGAAGCCCGTCGAAACCGTCTGGGTACGCTTTCCAAGTCTGACTTTGCAGCGGCTTCACCAGCGTTATACGCGAATTGGCGACCGGCGCTACCAGTTCGAAGCGCTGTCACTCCACTTCATGGAATGCCTTGACGTCGATGCGGACGGCGTTGTGCTCGATTATGGCGATCTATGGCACAGCGTTCCCTAATCGCTCGGCGTGATTAACTGTCGGATACGCGCGCCTGACGCTTGTGCCAGTCGGTCACGAACAGGTTGAAATGGATGTTGGTGCGCGGGTACTCCTTCACAACGTCCTCATTCAGCGTGACGCCAAGTCCCGGTCCCGTCGGCAGGCGGAAATAGCCGTCGACCACGTCGGGCAGCCCCGGCGCGGCGAGCTTGACGTAGGGCTCGGCAAAGTCGTTGAAATGTTCCTGAATTTTGAAATTATGCGTGCAGGCGGCAAGGTGCAGCGCCGCCGCGGTCGATACGGTGCCGCCGACGTTATGCGGCGCGACCAGCACGTAATACGCTTCCGCCCACGCCGCCAGCTTTTTCACGGTGAGGATGCCGCCAAAGTGAGAAATGTCCGGCTGA
>CALMDI010000629.1 GCA_937864975.1 uncultured Chloroflexota bacterium
GGCACACGGCGACCGCGAGGTTGGCTTCATCGGCGCGCGGATGCGCCTGTCGCGCAAGGTCGTCGTCGGTCACTGGCAAGACCCCACCGTTCAGGCGAGCGTAGGCACGTGGGCGCGTGCCGCCGCCGCGTGGCACGACGCGCAGGGCGCTAAAGTGGCGCGCTTTGGCGACAATATGCGCTACGTCGCCGTCACCGAAGGCGACAAGGTCGAAGCCGAGATGCGCTTCGGCTACTCGGTCAACGGGTACGGGGTTGGCGACCTCGTCCAGCACGTCAATGCCGTCTCCGATTCGGCGGTAGATCGCCTGATAGCCGACTACGACGCGCAGTACGCGGTCGCGCCGTCCCTGCGTGAGGGCGGCGAGAAGCGCGAGTCGCTGCGCGAGGGCGCGCGGATCGAACTGGGCTTGCGCTCGTTCCTGGAACAGGGCGCGTTCAAAGCCTTCACGACGACGTTTGAAGACCTTCACGGCTTGAAGCAGCTTCCGGGGCTTGCCGTCCAGCGTCTCATGGCAGACGGCTACGGCTTCGGCGCGGAAGGCGACTGGAAGACGGCGGCACTGGTGCGCGTGATGAAGGTGATGGCGGCGGGACTGCCCGAAGGCGTGTCGTTCATGGAGGATTACACCTATCACTTCAACCCGAACGGCATGAAAGTGATCGGCGCGCACATGCTGGAAGTGTGCCCGTCGATTGCCGACGCGCAGCCTTCGCTGGAAATTCACCCGCTGTCAATTGGCGGCAAGGCAGACCCGGTGCGGCTGGTCTTCACGGCGGCGAGTGGGCGCGGCTTGAACGCTTCGATGATCCACCTTGGCAGCCGCTTTCGTATGGTCGTCAACACGCTGGAAGTCGTCCCGCCCGACGAACCGCTGCCCAAACTGCCGGTCGCGCGGGCGGTCTGGAAGCCCAACCCCGACCTGCCGACTGCCGCCGCGGCGTGGATTCTGGCGGGCGGCGCGCATCACACCGGGTTCAGCCGGGCGCTTACGGTCGAACACCTCAACGATTTCGCGGAAATGGCGGGCATCGAAATCGTCGTCATCGACGAGAACACCCGACTGGCGGATTTCAAGAAAGAGCTTCGCTGGAACGACGTGTCTTACCGTCCCTAGCCTATTCCTCTATCCATGCATCCTCACATCGAGCGCGTCGTGGGGCGTCCCTACCCGCCGCCCCCGGCTCAATTGGCATGGCATTGACCTTGCCGAACGCCGGGCTTCTATGGTATGACAGGCGGTGCTCCACCTGCTCTCTCGCCACGGAACGTGATGCCACAAGCCCAACCTGTGATGACTGCTGCCCGTCTGATGTGCATCGCGTCGGCTTCCCTTGAAGGTTCCATTCATGCAGGGTGACGAACCACGCGCCACACAACGCCGCGATCCTTATGCGGCAATGCGCTTCCGCAATTTTCGACTGCTGATCGGGGGACGCTTCATTGCCCAGGTCGGTGAAATGATGGTCAGCGTCGGGATTGGCTGGGAGCTGTACGAACGAACGGAGAATACGCTCGCCCTGGGTCTCGTCGGGCTGGTGCAGGTTGTCCCCGTGATTCTGTTGTCGCTGCCCGGCGGCTACGTTGCCGACCGCTATAACCGCAAGCAGGTCACGCTCATCTCGCAGGTCGTTCTCATCGTCTGCTCGCTCCTGCTCGCCGTGCTGTCGCTGACGCAAGGCTCGCTTCCGTTGATCTATTTCGTACTCGCGATCATCGGCGCGGCGCGGGCATTCAATAACCCTGCCGAGTCGGCGCTCACCCCGCAAACGGTGCCGCCGGAATACTATTTCAGCGCCGCGACCTGGAGCTCGACGGTCTGGCAGCTTTCTTCGGTTTTAGGACCTGCCCTCGGCGGAATCATCATTGGCGTGACGAAGCAGGCGGCGCTCGTCTACATCGCGAACGCATTCGCGGGCTTGGCGCTCGTGATCGTGCTGCTGCTGTTAGACATCAAGCAGGTCAACTACGCCAGCACGAGCGAGCCTCCGCTTCAATCGCTGCGGCAGGGCTGGCGCTTTCTACGCCGCACCGAAGTGATTCTGTCCTCGATCACGCTCGACATGTTCGCGGTTCTGTTCGGGGGCGTCACGTTCCTGCTGCCTGTATTTGCGAAGGATATTCTCCACGTGGACGCGGCGGGACTGGGCATCATGCGCGCCGCGCCCTCGCTCGGCGCGCTCGCGACGATTTTCTTCGTTTCCCGACGCCCGCCGTTTCGCCGCTCCGGGTGGACGCTGCTGGCGGCAGTCGCAGGGTTTGGAGTGGCGACGATTGCCTTCGGGTTATCGACTTCATTCTGGTTGTCGGTCGCAATCCTCGCGCTGCTCGGCGCGCTCGATATTATCAGCGTGGTCATTCGCCACACGCTCGTCCTCACGTACACGCCGGACGACATGCGCGGTCGGGTGGGCGCGGTCAACAGCGTCTTTATTGGCGCGTCGAACGAGCTTGGCGGCTTCGAGTCGGGGGTGGCTGCCGCAGTGCTCGGACCTGTCGGCGCGGTCATCTTCGGCGGATTTGGCACAATCCTCGTCGTCGCGGTCATCGCGATGCGGTCGCCCAAACTCCGCGAGTTAGGCGTCTTGAGCGCGTGATGGCAGGTCTTTCCTTCAACAACCCTTCGTTGTAGCCGTTCCACAATCGGAACCCGCGGAAGCATTTCCGGCAGGCTTCCTATCCGTTGCGTGCGGTCACGTCGAAGGCAAACGTAGCGGTTTCTCCTTCTTAATTAAGCAGCAGAACACCTCGCCAAATCAGTACCCATTTCCTATTTACGTTATTACGCTTCATGAATAATTCGCGAAAAATTGTCCGGCGTATGGGACTTTATTCCTAATTCCTTTTATAGTAATTCAGTAGGCGCCGACTGGTTGACATAG
>CALMDI010000630.1 GCA_937864975.1 uncultured Chloroflexota bacterium
CAGGGACAGGCGTATCATCCGCCAGCGTGAGCGTATTCAGGGTGAACACGCCGGAATAGCGATTCGGCTCTACGTCGAGGACAAGCTGCGACAGGACATCGTCGGTGGGGTTGGCGTAGCGAATGTCCTGCCGGATGGTCATAACCTGCTGGCGATAGTCGAGGTCGGCAGTCACCGTATGCTGCGTAAGGCGCGGCTCGTCACCGGTCGCGCAGGAGGCTGGCGGAGTCGCCGTCGGCGGCTCGACCAACCCGATTTCCTGGGGAGGCGCGGTCGGCACCGTCTGCATCTGACGGTTCACGGTGGGTACCGGGGTCGTCTGAACGACGCGAACCGTCGTCGGGGTCGGCGGTTGAGTCGGTTGCTGTGCCTGCGCGAAGCTGCATGAAGAAAGCAGAAAAGCGATCAGAACGAGGGCAATCATCATGCGCGGAAGGATACACTGACGGCGCGCAATTGCCTAGTCGGTTGAAACGTCGGCGCTGCGTTTCGTTACGGCGCGTCGTAGGCTCGCTGTAATCCCGCGATGTCAATCTTTCGCATCTGAAGCATCGCCTGCATCACGCGCCCGGCTCGCTCAGGATCTTTGTCACCCAGCATCTCACCTAAAGCAGTCGGTATAATCTGCCACGACAGACCAAACCGGTCCTTCAGCCAGCCACAGAGTCCCTCTTCTCCGCCTTCGGAGAGCTTTACCCACAACTCATCGACTTCCTGTTGGGTTTCGCAGCTCACGAAGAACGATACCGCCTCCGTGAACCTGTATTGGGGACCCCCGTTGAGCGCCATGAATTCCTGCCCGTCAAGCTGAAAGTTTCCGGTCATGACCGTTCCCGGTTCTCCCGGTGCGACATCTCCATAGCGAGACAGGCTCAGAATCTTCGAGTTCTTGAACAGAGACACGTAAAAATTCATTGCCTCTTCCGCCTGGTCATCGAACCACAAGAACGGGGTGATTTTCTGCATGGCGTTTCCTTTCAAGGCTCCCAGGATATTAGGTCAAGTCGTGCCTGGAGTGCGTCGGCTGTCTCTTGTGAACGGATTTATTCACGACCAGATTATTCCGATAACACAGCTCATTTGTTCTAGCTCTGCAAGGGATCATTGATTAAGTTTTGAGGAGGTTTCAAAAGCCAAAACGTCATTACCCGACGAAAGGATGAGGCGCGGCTGCGACGAACGCACCATTTGCTTTTGAAAGGGTTCGTAACATAATAACAAGGGGAGTGTTTTATTCATCGAATGGAACGCTCAGTTGGAGCATAGAGGGGGATAACCACTTGAATAAAGCCAGCGTCCGCGTGCAGCTTGGAGGGTTGATTCAGCTAACGCGGTGGAAGGAATACGTACCATTCGTGATTCCGCTCACCCTGCTCGGCGCGCTGCTCGCCGCGCGCCCGCAGAACACGCTGCTGGATCTACGGCTGGTCGCCGTGACCGCTGCCAATATTCTCGCCGTGGCGTATGCCTTCATGATTAATGACATCGAAGATGCTCCCGACGACGCCCGCGACCCTGACCGCGCGGCTCGCAACCCGATTACCAGCGGTCGTCTTGGCGTTCGTGTCGGTTATGCGGCGTGCCGTATCATCGCCGCGCTGACGCTGATCCTGTATGCGTTCGGCGGCTTGTCGGTGCTCGGCATCGGCATTGGCACGCTCCTGCTCTCTCACCTGTACTCGTGGCGTCCGGTTCGCCTGAAGGCGTGGCCCGTGACCGACGTGGTCTCACACTCGCTGATGCTGAGTGGCTTGCTGCTGCTGGCAGGCTACTTCATCTACGACGCGCAGCCCGGCATCGTCTGGCTGGTCGCGGCGGGCGCGACGCTCGCCTCGATTTACGGTCAGCTTTACAACCAGCTTCGCGACTACGACATGGACAAGGCGGCGGGTCTGTTCAACACCGCGATCATTCTCGGCGAAAACTACACGCGCAAGACGATGTATTTCACTATAGGTCTGGCGGGCGTGTGTTTCCTCCTCGCCATCTCACAGGGCGTCTTTCCGGCGTGGCTGGGCGGCGTCGCGCTGATTGCCGCGCCGATCAGCATGTTCTTCCGCGCCCAGACCGACATGCGCGGCGGGGCGGCGGCGGACGTGAGCGGCACGGTACAGGCACAGGCGGTTTTTGTTTTCAACAGCATTATGATCGTATGGCTGCTTCAGGTTATTGCCGTACAGACGCTGTTTTAGTTTGCAGATTGACGCAATGCAAAAAGCTCCGGTGACGGGGCTTTTTGTTTGCGTCGCAGTGATTTCAAAAGCAGCGGTCGGCGCAATCTGTCATGAAAGCAAAACGGGCGCACAGCCGTGCGCCCCTACAACGCTCTGCTTATAATTTGCGACACCTTATCTCGGCGTCGGCGCGTTTGCGCTAAAATCCTCGCCATTCATGCAGAGCGGGTGCAGACCTGATGGCGCTCAACGACATCCACGGTATTCTGTTTAACGCGCACATCCTTTTCTCGATTGCGCTTGGCGTCTGGAGCCTTCGCATGGCGGTGCGCGAACATTCCCTTTCCGGCAACTTCTGGGGCGCAGTGCTGACCAGCGCCGGGCTTGCCGCCGCCGTTCTCGTCGTTGGCATCCTCCTGTACGCGCAGGGTTTTCGGGTGGAGCGAACGACCATCTATATTCTCTACATGCTCTGGCTGATCGTCATCATGCCGGGGTTGTTCTCGCTGCTGCGCGGGCGCGACGACCGGGACGCCGCCATCGCCTTCGCGATTTTGAGCTTCTTCAACGTCTTTGTGTCGCTCAGCATGTGGCAGCGCGGGCTGGTCGGTCCGTGGCTGCCCGCGTAGCACCACGCCTCATTCATGCTGCCGCGCCCCGCCCGATGGCTTCTCGTGTGCCTGGTCGGAGTTCTCGCGGCGTGCGCGCCTGAAGCAACGCCGCTGCCCGCCTTTATCCCGACCGTGCCGACCGACCTGCCGACGACCGCCTCGCCCGCGCCCATCCGCTACGCCATCCTGCCTGAAAGCGTGGGTTTCGTGCCCGACATCAACCGGATCGCGGCGCTCGCCGACGTGACCGAACTGACGGAGGCGCTGACCGACGACGCGCTTGACGCGCGTTATGATCTTGTCGCGGGCTACGGCGAGCGCGCGGGCTGGCAACTGTCCCCGACACGCCTGCACGTCACGCTGGTCGTCAATACTACCCTGCCGCCGCTCGACCAGCCGAACATCGCGCAGATACTCCGGCAAAGTGTAAATCCTGAAAGCGTGATCGCCGGACTCGGATTCGTCGGGGCGCAGCCGGAGACGATCATCGAGGTCAGCCGCGCCGAGTTACGCGGCGCGCTGGCAAATGCAGGCTTCCCGGATGGCTTTGACGTGGCGTTCGCTCATGATATGGTTCCGGGCGTGGCTCGGGTCGCGGAGCTTCTTCGCGCGCTCGCCGTCGCGCCGCAGACGACGCTGCGTGCTGAGGACGATCCAGCCGCGATGGAGCAATTCCATCTCCTGCTGGTGGGCTGGACAGCCCCGGAAACCCGGCAGGCGTGGGTGGAGCGCGCCGGAGACAGCAACGTGATCGACCTCTACAGCCTGCCGATCAGCTACAGGGCAGCGGAGGGACTGCGCGTGACCTTCGCGCCGGGCGGATTCCCGCTGCCCGAATAACGCTTTGGTTCGGCTTGACAGGTTTCGTATGATGATAACGAGTCGGATAGAGCCACAGGTTTCTCGTGCATATCATCCTTGGGCATGAAAATGCGGATTTCGACGCGGTCGCGGCGCTGCTGGGCGCGCGCAAGCTGTATCCCGACGCCGTGCCGGTCTTGCCGGAGAAGCAAAACCGCAACGTCGAAGCCTTCCTCGCGCTTTACCTGAGCGGTCTGCCGTTCGTTCGCCGCGCCGACGTGGATATGAACACCGTCGACCAGATCACGCTGGTCGATACGCAGCGCGTCCCGCAAATTCGCGGGCTGGCGGCGGACGTGCCCACGCTGGTGATCGACCATCATCCGGTGAAAAGCGAGGCTGAAGCGCACGTGACGCTCACCGGCGAGGTGATCGGCTCCACGACGACGCTGCTGGTCGAACAGATGCAGCAGCAGGCGATCCCCCTGACCTCGCTCGAAGCGACGCTGCTCGCGCTTGGGATCTACGAAGATACGGGGTCGCTCACCTATGGCGGCACGACCCCGCGCGACGTGCGCGCCGCCGCCTGGCTGATCGAGCAGCACGCGGCGCTGGATACCGTCCGCAAGTTTCTGGAACCGCCGCTGAACGACGAGCAGCAAGCACGATTTGAAGCGCTGCTGACGCGCGCCGACGTCCTGTTGCTCGACGTGGTGTGGCAGATCGGCGACGGCAACCGCTACACCGCGACGTGGCAGGCGCCGGCCGGGACGCCCGGCGGCTCGTACCGGTTCGTGATCACTGCGCGGCGGTACCGATTGACGTCCTCCTCGTTCACGCGCTGAACAGCGGTCAATCTCCGCGCGCAGCTGCCGATGAGACGGGTGTCGCGCCCGTCCCGGACTCGCCAGTGCCCGCCCTCGCACGACCCGGTACGAGGCGCCCGGCACGAGGCGCCCGGCACGAGGCGCCCGGCACGAGGAGCCCGACACGAGCCACCCCGAGTCCGATCTCGCTCGGGTGGGCGGGCGGCAGGT
>CALMDI010000631.1 GCA_937864975.1 uncultured Chloroflexota bacterium
GATCGTGATACATGCAAACGACTGCATCGTAGTCGCCGCGCGCCGCATGATGGAACAGGCTGTCCGCCGGGAACGCCGTTTCCTGCTCGCCCTCGCCGCTTCGCGCCGCCTGCCCACCGACCTTCTTGGTCACGGGCAGCGACTCGCCGGTGAGCACGGATTCATTTGCCTGAAGCGATACCGCTTCGATCACCTGACCGTCGGCTGAGACCTCATCTCCGACTTCGACCAGCACGACATCGCCCGCGACAAGCGATCTGCGCGGAACCGTCGTGTACGCGCCATCGCGGATGACGTTGATGGGCAGGTCGTCGTTGACCTTATTGAGAATGTCGAATTCCTGCTTGGCGCGGTACTCGTTGACGAACGAAAGCGTCGTCGCCAGAAGGATGGCGATCACAATGCCGATGCCTTCGGCATAATTCCCATCGATGATGCCGACGATAATCGTCACGGCAGCGGCGATGATGAGGATGCGAATAACGGGGTCTTCAAACTTTTCGAGGTACAGCTTCCACCACGGATCGCGTTTCGGCGGTGTCAGGACGTTCGTGCCGTGCAGGCGTCGGCTTTCTTCTACCTGCGCGGGGGTCAGTCCCCGGATCTGTATGGTCTCTTGAGCCGTGTCCAAAGCCATGATGTGGCGCACAATCGTCGCTCGTCGTAGACGGCGACAGCCTGCACCCGTTCTCCTTTCCTAAAGCGCGTGGACGGGCATCTCCTACCCGCGCACGTTCCGTTACCAGGGTACGCCACTCGCACGGCGGCAGCGCTAGACGACTGCCAGCGCCTGCACCGCCATCGGTTCATAAAAGTGAGTGGCTAAGCCGAGAGTAGATGCCACCGCGGATGTCTCCCCCAACGGATTCGACAAGTCGCCAGTATTTCTCGGCGAACGCAGCCGTCGCAGTAATTCCAAATAGAGACGGCTCATAGGGAAGCACATTACGCGCTCCCAATTCCCTTCATAATAAAGGCTGTTGCACGCGACGTTGACCCCCAAAATTTGGGGGCTATTGTGACACAATCTTAAGACAAGCCGGCGACAATGGTGGAACGTTTTCCGCACCGAGAACGTCTTGCCGACATACCGCCGTCTGGCAATCGTCGGCTGTGCATTGCCCGATCATTCGTGAATCATCCGATTGACGGGGGTCAGGCTCCGTCCTGCCCACGTATACTGATAGCAACCTTCTCGCATTCTGCTCACTGCCACAGGACATTCACTACTTCGTGCTCGAGGACTCGCTTCCGGCAGGCGCCGAGAGCATCGACCCGACGCTTGAGACCGCCGGCGCGCCCGCCTGCGCGCCGACGCTGCGCCTGTGGGTGGAAGATGATCCGTTCTGGTACTGGGGCTGGTGGTGGTTTGACCGCACTGAGCTTCGGGACGCGCAGATGAACCTGTACGCGGACTTCCTGCCGCGCGGCACCTACGTTTACACCCATCAGGTACGCGCGACGGTACCGGGCGAGTTCGAGGTGCGCCCCGCGCAGGCTTACGCGCTGTATCAGCCGGACGTGTTCGGGCGCAGCGACGGCGCAGTAGTAACCCGCTCTGCTCCATCTGAAGGGGAAGCCTGAACGAGCCGCATTCAGGCTTTCCCTTCTGTCACGGCTTCACCACGCCGCGACCTGTCCATCCTTGCGCGGGTCGCTGCCACCGAACAGTACGCCGCTCTCGGGGTCGCGGTTGATAATCTGACCATCGCCAAAGACGTTCCGCGCGCTGCCAGATACGGGGCGAATAGAATGTCCAATCGCCGCCAGCGCCGACATGGTAGCGACCGGGATGCCTTCTTCCAGCGCCAGCACGCTTCCCGCCGTGCCGTGTTCGAGGCACCAGCGGGGACGGTTGAGCGCTTCCTGCGGGTTCAGATCGTCGTCCAGCATGGCGCTCATGACCTGAAAATGTCCCTGAGGCTGCATGAAGCCGCCCATGACGCCGAAGCAGGAATAAAGCTCGCCGTCATGCAGCGCCATGCCGGGAATGATGGTGTGATAAGGACGCTTGCGCGGCGCGAGAACGTTCGGATGTCCCTGTTCCAGGGTAAAGAGCGCGCCCCGATTTTGTAGGAATATGCCCGTCCCTGCGGCGACGATTCGCGTCCCCCAACCCATATACAAGCTGTTGATGAATGAGCAGGCGTTCCCGTCCCCATCGACCACGCTTAAGTAAACCGTGTCAGAACCGCCAGCTGGCTGACCATACGCTGGCGGGCGCATCGCCACGCGCGGCGAAATAAGCGCGCGGCGGCGGGCGGCGTAGGGATCGCTCAGCAGAAAGTCGATGGGCGCGGGATCGGTTTCCATGTCCGCGACATACTGGCGCGCGTCCGCAAAGGCGAGCCGCATCGCCTCGACCATCAAATGGATGCGCTCCGGTGAATCCCACGGCAGCGCCGCGAGGTCAAAACCGCGGGCGATGGTCATCGCCTGTAGCGCCGCGATACCCTGCCCGTTTGGCGGGCATTCGTAGACGGTGACGCCGCGATAGTCGGTAGAGATCGGCTCCTCCCACGTCGAGCGGTGCTCCGCCAAATCCTCCTGAGTGAGGACGCCGCCCTGGGCTTGTACCGTCGCCACGATGGCATCGGCAATCGCTCCCGAATAAACGGCATCGGGTCCGCCCTCCGCGATGGCTTGAAGCGTGCGCGCCAGCCCCGGCAGCCTGACCACCTGCCCGACTTCCGGCGCTTTGCCACCCGGCAGATAATCCTCGGTGTTGGGGCTGGCGCGCAGAAACGCTTCCGCCGACTGCCACGCCTGCCCAAAGACCGGATGCACCGGATAGCCGTCGTGGGCGTAATGAATGGCGTCTTCCAGCACGTCGCCCAACGTCATCCTGCCGTGACGTTCGAGCAGATCGTGCCAGCCCGCGACCGTACCCGGAACCGTCACGGCGTGGGCGTGGCGAACCGGCATCTCGGAATGCCCCTGCTCGCGCAGCAGATCGACTGTGAGCGCGGCAGGCGCGCGACCGCTGCCGTTGAGCGCTGTGATGCGCTTCGTCGTCGCGTCGAAGAACAGCGCGAAACAGTCGCCGCCCACGCCGGTTGAGGCATGTTCGGTCACGTTGAGCACCGCCGCCGTCGCAACTACCGCGTCGGCGGCATTGCCACCGCGCTGTAGGACTCGCAAGCCCGCCTGCGACGCCAGCGGATTGCTGGACGCGACCATGCCCCGGCGCGCGACGACCATCGACCGGCGCGAGTGAAAATCGAACGACATTGGCTTCATGCCAGCCTCCTTGTGCGCGTCCCATTCTGACCGTCGCGCGGGATCGCGTCAAGGGAAATGACTATGCGAACCGATTCCTGTGTGTTCTGTGAAAACTTCTACGACCGGGCGGTTATTCCCGCTAAACTGAATGGGGTTTTTATGCAGGAACACCTCCATGAATCGGACATCTTCTTTATTTGTGACTCTGTTGCTTGTTTTGGTCTTCAGCAGTCC
>CALMDI010000632.1 GCA_937864975.1 uncultured Chloroflexota bacterium
AGCCACTGCAGGGGTCCGTAAAGCTGGTTCAGATAGGCGCTGAAGGCGACAATCGTGCCGATGGTGAAGACGCCGCCGAGGACGAGATGCCCGCCGACCCAGTAGACGAGCGCCGTACCGACGACGCCGACCAGACCCATCATCGTCCAGAACTGCGTGCCGACGACGGAGCGGCGAACGCCAATGTCGCGGACGCGCGCCGCGCGCTCTTCAAAACGGCGAATCTCAATCTGCTTGCGCCCGAACAGCTTGACCAGCAGCGCGCCGCTGATGTTCAGGGTTTCGCCCATCATGGCGTTCATGTAAGCGTTGTGATCCATCGCTTCGCGCGCGATGTCGCGCAGCTTCATGCCGATGCGACGCGCCGCGATGATGAACAGCGGAAAGACGAGCAGCCCGATCATCGTCAGCCGCCATTCCAGCGCCAGCATGACGAGCAGCGTGGCGATCAACTGAATCGTCTGCGTGATGATGCCGACGAGCGTGTCGGTAATCGCGCCGTGTGCGTTGACGACGTCGTTGTTCAGGCGGCTCATTAACTCGCCGGTCTTGGTATTGGTAAAGAAGCGCAGCGACATCCGCTGAATGTGGGCGTAGAGATCGCGGCGCAGGTCGTAAATCACGCCCTCGCCGATGGTCGCTTCGATCTTCCGCAGGACGACGCCAATGACACTGGTCGTGAGCGGGATCAACACCAGCGCGAATGCCAGCAAATTCAGACGCGCGACGTCGCGGTTCGGCAGCGTGTTGTCGATCAGGTCGCGGAAGATCAGCGGCGTGAGAAGATCCAGCCCCGTGGTCAGCAGCACAAAGACGAGCGACACGATCATTCGCCCGCGATAGGGGCGCGCGTAACCCAGGACGCGCTTGAGCAGCGTCCACGTCACACGCGGTTTCGTTTCAAAATCGGCGCCCATCCACATGTGCCTGTAGCCCATGAAGTTTCCTTTTCTAGCATTTCATAGAGCGAGCGCGATCCCACAACGGATGATCGCGCCGACCTTTATTTTACCGGTTCTGGAATGGGAAGATAACTGGACAAATGGTCAGTCGCGCTCGCCGTGTTATCTCTTGATGATGGAAAACGACAGAAGTGTGAATGAGTGACTAAGACGAAAATATGGCGCCGAAGTCAGAGGGAGCGGTCGCGAATGAGGCGTCGGGCGGAGTCGAGGCTGTCGGCAAAGAGGAATTCCTGATCCTTGCCCATCGCCTGTGTGACTTTACGATAAGCGCCGTAGAGCATTCGCACCATGCGGTTCGCGCCAACCACGACTTTGACGCCTTCGTTGCGGTGGGATTCCGGGGTCGCCGCCTTCTGCACCTGTCCAAGCGCGCTGCCGGCATTGAACTGGCTGCTGCGAATGTCGATAATGAAATGGACTTTATGATCGACGCTGTCCATGAGCGCGATGGCATCGCGCAGGGCGGCATCCAGATCGTCCCACGCCCAGCGCCCTTCGACGGTTACGCGCAGAATTTGCTGACGATCATCATCCCAATCGATGCGAACGGACATAAGGCGCTTCCTCGGCTCCTGTCCAGATCAGCTTCCCATCGCCTCTTCGAGGGCGGCATCGCCCGCGGCGCTGGTTTCGAGGATGCTAAAGCTCACGGGCACGCCGACCACCTGTTGATTGAGTTCCATCTGGACGCGCCAGTTACCGGGCGTGAAGGCGACTTCGCTCTGGTCGATGTAGAACCAGATGCACGCCTGCTCAATGTCGAAGGTCGGTGACCAGTCGTAGAAAATGACTTCTTGACCCTCGTGGAACCAGCGTGACACGACAATGTCGTCCGGTCCAATGCCCGCGGCGGTGGCGACGACGTATATTTCAGTGGTATCGGTCGTGAAGGTGCTGACGCTGGCAAGCGCGCAATCGTCATCGCGCACGCCTTCCGCCGTGACGAGATTCGTGAGGGGCGAATTGCTCGCGGCAATCGGCGTAATCACCAGAATCGCGTCGTTCTGGGCTGCTGTGTTGTTTGGATCGCTGACGCTTCCCGGCGTAATGCTGATCGGCGTCACGCCGAGCGCGGGGTTGGGTCCGATGTCGAGGATGGGCGGCGGCGCTGCGATGGTGATGGGAGCTTGGGGCGTTAACTGACTGATATCGACGGCGGGTGTCCCACGTGCGATCAGGGTTGCGGATAAATCCTGGGTCTGCCCGGACACGTCGCTGACGGTGGTCTGCGCGTGTTCCAGAGTGACTAACATGCGGTCGGCTTCGACGGTCGCCGTCGCGCGGACGGCGGCAATTTCCGTGCTCAAACGCTGATTTTCGGCGAGCAGCGTTTGCTCGGTGGTGTTCGGTCCAAAGAACTGGCACGCGCTGAGGCTGATGCCCAGAAGAAGCGCTGCCCCGTGGATTCGACGCTTCAAGCGACTGTTGTTCTCCCGCACTTCGTCATCCGGCGGTTAGTGTACCAGACATGGAAAGGGAGGTGAACCCGGAAGGAACCGGCGGCGGGGCAAGCAGATCGAAGGGCGCAATACGAACGCGAAAGAAAAGGAGTTATCTCAGAGAAA
>CALMDI010000633.1 GCA_937864975.1 uncultured Chloroflexota bacterium
ACTTCCAATACCTATCAACTATTCTTCCCCGCGCCCTGTGATGATTACATCCTATCCCTCTGCATTGAGGAAACGTGCCAGCGCCGCGCCTAATCCTCGGCTGGCGCCGGTAATCAGCGCGACACGTCGTATCGTTTGGGAAGGCATTTCGGTCTCCAGGGTGCGAATAACAACATTCTCATGATAGAGCAATAGCGGCAGTATCACATCGCGCGTGGGGACAGTTCGAGTATGTCCAAAAGGGACAGGACGCTACGCCTCGATCAAGCCTTGTTGAAGCGCGAGTGTCACCGCTTCGGTGCGGTTGCCCGCGTTGAGCTTATGCAGAATCGAGCTAACGTGGAATTTGACGGTGCGCTCGCTGATGACTAATCCGTGCGCGATCTCTTTATTTTGAAGACCGCGCGCCATGAGCCGCAGCACTTCCAGCTCGCGCGTCGTCAGAGTGTCGGGTGACGCAGCTTGATCGCGCGTTTCGCTGATGCGTCGCAGCAGGCGGGACATCACCACTGGCTGCAAGAGCGAGCCACCCGCGTGAACCACCCTGATCGCCTCGAATAACTGCTCGCGGGGCGCGCCCTTCAGCAAATAGCCCTGCGCTCCCGCTTGAACCGCGCCCAGGATGCGCTCGTCGGTGTCGAACGCCGTGAATACAATCGTGCGCGCGTCGGGCTGCGTTTCGCGCAGGCGCCGCAGCGCTTCGACGCCGTCCATTTCCGGCATTTCGAGATCGAGCAGGAGCACGTCGGGGTTCAAACGCGGCATCGTCTCAATCACGTCGCGCCCATTGGCGGCTTCGCCAATCACCTCAAAATCGGGCTGTGTGGAGAGAATGGCGACCAGTCCTTCGCGCACCACGGGATGATCGTCGGCTACGAGAATGCGAATCGGGTCGCTCATGCGACAGGCTTCAGGGGAACGCTCACGGTCAGGAACGTGCCTTCGCCGGGGCTGCTGTCGAGTTCCAGCGAGCCGCCGAGCAATCGCGTGCGCTCGTTGAGTCCAATCAAGCCAAAGCGCCCTTCGGGCATATCGCGCATGTCGAATCCCTGTCCATCATCCTCAATGGTGAGTTCGACATTGTCGGGTTGAAGCGTTAGCTGCAGGGTGACGTGCTTCGCCTGCGCGTGGCGGACGATGTTTGTCAGCGCTTCCTGCGCGATGCGATACAGACCCGCTTCGATGCGGACAGGCAATGGATGCGGTGCGCCGATGCTCTCAAACAGGGCTTCAAAGCCGCCGACCGCCGCATGTTCCTGGACGAGCGCTTCCAGCGCGGCGGGCAGCGTGCGTCCCTCAAGCGGGGCGGCGCGCAAATCCATCACCGAGCGCCGCGCTTCGTCCAGGTTCGCTCGCGTCAGTGTCAACGCCTGTCGCACCGCCTGCTGCGCGCGCGCGGGATCCAGGTCGCGCAGCGCGTCGGCGGTTTCGAGGTGAAGGGCGATAGCGGTCAACCCCTGCGCGAGCGTGTCGTGAATTTCGCGCGCCAGCCGATTGCGTTCCTCGACCGCGCCAAGCTGAACGCTGCGGGCGAACAACTGCGCGCGTTCGATGGCAATGCTGATGAGGTCGCCCACCGTCGAGAGCAGGCGCAGGTCGTCGGGCGAAAGCTCCTGCCAGTCGGTGCGCGCTACGTTCAGCACGCCAACTTTCTTATCGTGATGATAAAGAGGCACGCTGGCGTGGTAGCGCAGCCCTTCGGTGCCATCGTGAAGTTCCTTGAGGCGCGTGCAGGTGATGAGGCGGATGTTGGTCGCGCCGTCGAGGTCGCCAAGCTGGTAGGTTTCCAGACAGTAGCAATCGCCTTCAAAGCGTGTCGGGTCGTTTGCCAATGCGGGGGGCAGGTTTTGCGAAGCCGCCAGATAAGGCGCGCCCGTTTCCTCGTTGAGAAGCCATACCCAGCCAGTCTGAAGCTCGAACAGTTCGGTGACACGCGCCAGCGCCGTCGACAGCGCCTGAACGAGATCGACCTCGCGGTTCAGCGCTTCGGCAATCGCGTTCAGAATTGACAGTTCCCGATTGCGCCGCTGGAGCTTTTCCGTATCGGAACGGGTGGTATCGCGAGAGACCATACGCCGCATTTATTCCAGATCGGGAATCAGGCTTTTGCGCCGTCCGCGCCGTCAGTCTCGCGCACGTGAAACGACAGCGCGATCTTGCCGACGAGCAGTTCATCGCGGTCGCTCAGGCGGCGGCGCTCGCCAATCTCGACATCCTCGCCGTTCATCTTGACAAGGTTGTGCGCCTGAAGACTCTCGATGAGGTAGGTGCCGTTGCGCTCGGTGATGGCGGCGTGCTGCCGCGACACCGATTTGACCTCCTCGTGATTGCCCAGGTTGACCGCCAGCGCCGACGCGGTTGCGGGGTTATTCGCGTCCGGTCGCCCGATGATGGCAGGCTGCCATTCGAGAGCAAACGACTGCCCGCCGGGTTCGATACGGACAGAGGCGCGTTTGAGACCGCTCAGCGGGCGCTTGTTCGGATCGCGCCCTTCGGCGACGGCGCGCGCGGCGCTGCGGCGCTCGCGCGTGAAGATGATCTGCGCCCCGCTCTTGACGCCGATCTGGTCGAGCGTCTTGTCCAGATCGAGCGCTTTGGTGCTGCCCTGGAGGCGCACGGAATACATGCCGTCGGGCAGGGCGAACTCCTTCTGGATTTCGCCGATCAGCGACCGCACGGAAATGTTCTTGCGAAGCGAGGCTTCCTGATTTACCTCGTCAAATAAGTCCGACGTGACCGTGACGGTGATGCGTTCCATACATGCCTCACTTGGGGGTGGTTTCGGGCTGTGCGGCGGGTTCCGGCTCTGGTTCTGGCACCGGCAGCGTGTCCTTGTACCAGACGTAGCGTTTCGGGAAGTGATCGGTGATCTCGTCGACCCATTCGTCCAGCGATGCTTCGACGTTGGTTTCGTTCTGGGGCAGCGCCACCTGAATCAGCGCGACACGCCCCGACTTGACGACGTAGCCGCGACCCGGCGGGAATTCCACCTGCGCGCCGCCGGAGCGCACGCGCCCGCCAAGCCCCGTCGGCGCGTCGTTGGCGTCGAGACCCAAGCCATAGCGCGGCGCGAGCACCTGTTTCATCAGGTCGTCGGGCGAGCGCAAAATCGCCATCGAGCCGCACAGGACAACGTGGAAGCCCTCCGGTCCGAACTTAC
>CALMDI010000634.1 GCA_937864975.1 uncultured Chloroflexota bacterium
GATTCTGGATATAGAAGAAAATATTGCTATTGTTGACGGCAGTGTAACAAGATCCAGATACAAATATCATTATGAGAGTGATAGCTTGTTCTTTCGATATGACAAAGACGTTGAAGCCTCCATCGGGCGCGAATATGCGCACGCCGCCTGCCATTTGCATGTGAGCGGCGGCGAGCATGAAAATATCCGTTACATCACCCACGAAACCAGTTTTGAGCAAATCCTCAGGTTCATTTTGGCGACTTTCTACAGCAGAACGTGGCGCGACTTTACACCATAAATGATGTAGCCCTTCACATCAAATCAGTTGTAACCATCGCTCATGCGTGCTAAAATTTGGCATGGAGGATCAACCCCTTGCCAGAGCAAGCACTCTACCTCAAGTGGCGCCCAACACTCTTTGACGACTTCGTTGGTCAGGAACACATCACCCGGACGCTGCGCAACTCGCTGAAGACCGGGCGTATTCGTCACGCCTACCTCTTTAGCGGTCCGCGCGGCACGGGAAAAACGACCACGGCGCGGCTGCTGGCGAAGGCGGTCAACTGCCTCAACGACGACACGGACAAGCGCCCGTGCAACACCTGTACGGCGTGCATCGCCGTCAATGAGGGACGCTTCCTCGACCTGATCGAAATCGACGCGGCGACGCATACCGGCGTGGACGACGTGCGCGACCTGCGCGACAAAATCGCCTTTTCGCCCGGCGAGGGCAAGTTCAAAGTCTACATTATTGACGAAGTTCATCGCTTCACCGGCAACGCCTTCGACGCGCTGCTCAAGACGCTTGAAGAGCCGCCTGACCACGCCATTTTCGTCCTGGCGACCACCGAGATCGACAAGGTGCCATCGACCATTAAAAGCCGCTGCCTGCAGTTCGAGTTTCGACGCTTCTCCACGCGCGAGGTTGCCGACCGGCTGGAGTTGATCGCCAGGCGCGAAGGCTTAAAGATCGAGCGCGGCGCGCTGGAACTGATTGCTCGTCAGGGCACGGGCAGTATGCGCGACAGCATCAGCCTGCTCGACCAGATCGTCGCCGATCCCAAAGAGAAAATTACGCTGAAGCTGGCGCAGCAGGTGCTTGGCACGGCGAGCCTGTCCTCGGTGCGCGAGCTTGTCGATTCCATTCTCGCGCAGGATGCTGCCGAGGGCTTGCGGATCATCAATACTGCCGTCGATTCGGGCGCTGACCCGCGTCAGTTCGGGCAGCAGGTCGTCGAGCATTTGCGGAATGTCCTGCTGGCGCAAACGTCCAGCGCGGAATTAATCGAAGCCTCCGACGAAGAACGCGCCCTTTATCACGATCAGGCGGCGCGAATTCAGCGCGGGGCGCTGCTGCGGGCGGTGCGCGGTTTCAACGAAGCGATCAATACCTACCGCGGCGGCTGGCAGCCTCAGTTGTCGCTGGAACTGGCGCTGATCGAGAGCATTCGCACGCCGGACGAGGTCTACGTCGAGCAACCGCCCGCACCGCGCCCTCAACAGTCCAAGCCGGTTGAGGAAGAAGCGGAGCCAACGGTCGAGGCGACGCCGCCGGGAACGCCGCCGCTGGTGCCTATGTCGGTGATCAAAGACCGGTGGAATGATGTGCTCAAAGTTCTGTTTCGCTACAGTTCGAGCGCGCCTGCGGTTATGGAATATTTCAATGTCACGCGCGTGGATGGCAACGTCATCATCCTGGGCACGAATATGGACCTGTACTATCAGCGGCTTCAGCATCCCGACAAGATCAAGGTGATCGAGCGCGCGCTTTACGATGTCCACAAGCAGCAGCTTCGCATTCGGCTGCTGCTTCTGAGCGGCGATTCGAACGGCGATGATAGCGCGCGCGAGGCGGATGTGAACGTTGACGATCCGCTCATCTCGACGGCAAAAGAGTTGGGCGCGAAAATTCATCGTCGTGACAACGGGAAATGACAGGCATTCGATCCGCAGATCAGCTAATCGGGCGCGGTTAGTGTTCTCGCTCATTACTAAAGACGACCCCTAAATTCAGAGGAGCAGTGACAATGTCCAAGCGACGTGGTGGTTTCCCCGGTGGCGGTGGTGCTCCCGGTGGGCAGATGGGCATGATGCGCCAGTTGCAGAAGATGCAGGAAGATATGGCGGCGGCGCAAAAGGCGCTGGAGACCGAAACGGTCGAAGTGTCCGTGGGTGGCGGCGCGGTCACAATTGTCGTTACGGGGCACCAGCGCGTCCAGTCGATTACCCTCAAGCCCGACGTGCTGGATACCAGCGACCCCGAATGGACGACCGACCTTCAGGATATGCTGGTGCTGGCGGTCAATCAAGCCATCGAGCAAAGCCAGACGCTGGCGGCGCGTCGTATGGAGGACATCACAGGTGGTCTCGGCGATATTCCCGGTCTTGGCGGGCTGCTCGGCGGCTGATCGCCTTCGCAAGATGAACGCGAGGCGGTGGCGCATGTCGTGTGCCGTCCCTTCGCCATGTTAGCGTGCTAATGGAACCCTATGAGCAAAGCAATCCCTGAACCTGTAACCAAACTCATCGACGCCTTTTCCCGCCTTCCCGGTGTCGGACCGAAAACGGCGTCTCGTTTGACGTATTTTCTCCTGCGCTCGCCCGATCAGGTCACGAACGACCTTGCCGAAGCCCTGCGCGATCTCAAAGCGAACACACAGTTCTGTTCGGTTTGCTACAACATCACCGTCGACGACCCGTGCAGCATCTGCGCCGACATCGAACGGGATCACCGCGTAATCGCCGTCGTCGAAGAGCCGCTGGACGTGCTGGCAGTCGAGCGCACCGGTTCCTATGGCGGTGTTTATCACGTGCTGCACGGCGTGATCTCGCCAGTGAACGGCATCGGTCCCGACGATCTGCGTATCAAGGAACTGGTCAGGCGGGTCGACAAGGGCGAGGTTGCCGAAGTGATCGTCGCGACCAATCCCGGTCTGGAAGGGGACGCGACCACCATGTTCATTCAGCGCGAGCTGGAGGGCAAAGGCATCAAAATGACCCGCCTGGCGCGCGGCTTGCCCGTCGGCAGCGACATCGAGTACGCTGACTCCGTTTCTCTCATGCGCGCCCTGCAAGGACGCAGCGAGCTGTAAGCTGAACTGCCTCAGGTTGCCATTACTTCGAGGCAGTTTTCCTCTATAAGATCTCCGTTAGAATCCGAAATTGACCCTTCACAAGCCCGTTTTCGTCGCCTATACTTCCCGTCCCTCGACTGAGGGAAGCAGCTTACCTGAATAACCGAATAGCTCTCTGATGATGCGTGATGACAGTGGTCACACGGGTTTCTGGCACTGTGGCACGTTCGCGTGCTGAAGCGGGAAATTGGCTGAAAAAGACCCTTCACAACCGAGAGCGAACACAGTAGGATATCGCCCACTTACCCCCGACAGCAGCACAGGCTGCATCGCATCCCCAGTGGATACCGCAAGCGCGGAACGACGAAACTGAGGATTGACGGTAAGGGATGAGGCTGGTAAGATACTGATCCCTGCGAGCGCAAGCCCGCAGATGCAGCTTAACAACAGAAGCGTGCAGACAGAGAAAAGCCAGTAAGACGTCAAGATCCAACGGAGAGTTTGATCCT
>CALMDI010000635.1 GCA_937864975.1 uncultured Chloroflexota bacterium
GGCGCGACACCGTCCTCGCCGCCGGTTTGATAGTACTGACCGATGTTCATGCCTGCCATCGCCCACTGAACACCTTCGACGGGCGCCCATACGGACGGAGCCGACAGCAAACCCCAGCCCGCGGCGCTCGGCCAGGCAAAGACGGCGAGTTGTCCGGTCTCGTTGGCTTCGGTGTATCCGTTCCAGTCCAGTTCAGAGACGACCGAGCGAATGCCAACTGATTCCCAATCCTCGCCGATAAGCTCAAGAGACTGCCGGACCCGGGTATCATTTGTAAACATGCCGACGGGGAGTTCCAGCGGCGACCCATCCGGGCGGTCACGGAAGCCATCACCGTCTGCGTCGACCACGCCAATGGAGTCGAGCAGGCTCGCTGCGAGTTCTGGATCGTATTCGATGTAGGAATTCGCCCATTCCTCGTAAAGCGCCTGACCTTCTGGGGTCTGGAACTCCCCGGCTTCAGGGCTGAGCGCAAACTGGCGTGGCGTGGCGAGACCAAGCGCCGTCACTTCGTTAAGCCGGTCGCGGTTGATCGCGTACGACAACGCCTGCCGGAATTCCTGTTCGTACATCAGGTCTTCCAGCCCATCGTCGGCAAGATCGTAAAACAGCATCAGCCAGGGCCAGGCAAAGTCACCCCGGTTCCACATGAGAACGCGGTAGTCACCCGCCTCAGCGTTTTCCAGGATGAGAGGCATATCCTGCAAGGCGATGTCGCGCACCTGCATGTCCAGCTCACCGGCAATCGCCTTTAACGCCACCTGTTCGGGGACGGCGCCCGAGGCAATCTCGACCTGGATGCGGTCGATATAGGGAAGCTGGTTGCCTTCGGTGTCGACCTTCCAGTAGTAGGGGTTACGCTCGAGCACGGCAATCTGATCGGGGACGTATTCGGTCACCATCCAGGCATTGATCGTCGGCATGTCCGGGTAGTGGAGGCGGGTGTCTCTGTTGTATCGATTCATGAGCTCGGTCGTATCGGTAACTTCCGAGTTGTACGCCGGGTGGAACTGGCGCATGTAGTGTTCCGGCACGATCGCCTGAGCCGAATTCCACGGACCAAGCGAGTGGCGCTCGAGGAACAGCGGGCTTGGCGCCGGGAACGTATAGCGTAGCGTGTAATCGTCGACCCTCTCGATGGTCGTTATCTCGCCTTCCACGACCGCCCCCGGCGGCGGGTCAACCGGGACGTCTTCGTCGAGGACCATGTCATTCCACCAGAACAGGTAGTCGTCTACGGTCAGTGGCTCGCCGTCCGACCACTTGATGCCCTCTCGGAAATGTACCGTCAGTTCGGTGCTGTCGTCGTTCCAATCCCACGAGTCAAGCACGTTTCCACGGAAGCCGGACGCATCGCGGTTCCACTTGAGGAACGGCTCCACGCTGGCGACCATGTTTGTGAAGCCCAGTCCATTGTTCTCGTCGAGCATTCGCCACGTGCCGCCGTACTCGCCAATCTGTTCGACCGGCTCAATCACCAGCGGTTCCGGGGGCAGGCGCTCTTCGACGGGCGGCAGCTCGCCGGCGGCAACCCGTTCCGCCAGGATGGGCGCTTCGTTGTAGGTCGCGTCCTGTGCAACAACGGCGCCACCAATCGCCAACAGGATGGCTCCCGTAGCCAACAATCGTTTAATCATCGCAAAATTACTCCTATACTCGTGCACACTACCGATTCTGTTCCGCGGGAAAAGCGAGTGTTCAGAATATGTCGCGCCTCCTTTCATGCCCCCTGGCGAGGTCTCGCGCCACGGTCATGCTATGCTCGTGTGAGCCGAATAAGCCTGCTGACGAAACTCCCCTTCAGGGCGATGGGCAGTCCGCGCTTCATCAGCGCCTGACCGCTCCAGAGGTCGTCCCATCCTTCGACGCAATAATTCGCATTTGCGTCCAGTCCCTCAAGGCGGACGGGCGTGTGGAAGTCTCCAAATTGCGACTGGCTGAGAAAGACGGCAAGCACCGCTTCTTCGCCCGATGGATGGACAAATTCAAACGCGCTCAAAGCGCTTTCGCGCGGCGAGGCGATGTGCCCCGGTGAGCGCGAG
>CALMDI010000636.1 GCA_937864975.1 uncultured Chloroflexota bacterium
GGCGCGGCTGTCGCCCACGTGCGCCACAATCGCGTGCATGTTCCGCACGAATGCCAGCGTCACCGTCGTGCCCATGCCGCGCAGGTCGGGGTCAGACGCTGCCCGGCGCATAATGTCGCCGTTCGCCAGCCGAATAATCTCACGCATCTTCTGGGCAATCGTTTCGTCACCCAGCGTTTCAAACCGCTTGAGCACCGGCTGATCCGCGACGACCAAGCCATCCTGAATGGCTTCCACTGCCAGGCGGCTTGCCTCCTCGCCCGCTGCCGCGCCGCCCATTCCGTCCGCGACGATTGCCAGCACCGAGTCGTCCTGAACCCAGAGGTGCACGTTATCCTCGTTGTTCTCGCGGACCTGTCCCGTGCTGGTTCGCGCGCTGCTCCGAAGGCGGACCGGTTTTCCCGGACTCGACATGCCATACCTCGTTGAGCGTGATCGACAGCTGCTATTCTACAAAACCAACCCCGTCATGCAACAGCGTACGCCCGAATAGCGCTCATAATCATAAAGTTTACCAAACTTTAACGCATTATGACGTTGGAACCGGATGAAAAGCAACCCTGTGCGTTTTGATGGGAACATGGTAGATTCTCCCGATATCCCAAATCCGGCGAGCAATCATTTGGGATATTTTCGTAACGTCAGGTTGGTGATGGCAGCGCTTGCGGATTTTTATCGGATCGACAACTACAACGACACGTTCGCGCTGGGGCATTATGCCCGCGTGCTCGACGCGCTGGATCGCCGCAAGGGGCAAACCGTCGCGTTTAAAGTCATGCGCTCAGAGCACATGGCGACGGATGGAGAACCGCGCTGGGAATTCCGCGCCTTTGCCAACGAAGCCGACCTGCTGATGAAGCTGGCGGACAGCCCGCACGTCGTCCACCTGCTCGACTGCGGCTATCTGGAAGACGTCAGCGAAGCGCCCCTGAGCGGAAGCGTCGAGTCGTTCCAGCGCGATATTCGCGGTTTCATTCAGGCGGCGCCCGATTTTGCCACCCGCCGCTGGCGACCGTACCTCTCGCTCGACAACCTGCCGCGCTCGCAAAATCTGTTCTACCTGATGCGCCCTGATCGGCAGGGACAGCGCCTTCGCCTGCCCACGGAAGAAGGGCTTGCCCTCGCGCTTCAGTTTGCCGAGCTGCTGCGCCTCGCGCACAAGCAGCACATTGTCTACCTCGATCACAAGCTGGAGCACGTCTACTGGGACGGCATCAACCTCCGCATTATCGACCTCAACAGCTCGCGCCAGTTAGAAGCCAGCAACAACAACCAACTCTACCGCACAGACGTGCACAACCTGTGCGTCGGCATCCTGTATCCGCTCTTCACCGGGCTGTCGCCGCAGAAGGGAACGCTGCGCCCGCAGCCGGGGAATATGACGGAAGTTATGTCCCGCTATCAGGACATCACGACGCTCGATTTTGGCGTCGAGCCGAGCCTCAGCCCGTCACTTCAGCAGCTGCTCCAGCGCGGCGCGGAAATGCAGCTGGAGTCGGTGGACGAGTTCATCGCCGGGCTGCAGGAAGTCGCCACCCTGCACGGTTGGGACTTTCCCCACCACTACACCAGTCCCGCCAGCCGGGACGCGCGCGCCCAGATGCGCGCCGGGCTAACCCGCTTGCGGAAGGGGCACGATGCCCTGCGGGAAGCGCGCGACCTGTTCCGCGAAGCCGCCATTCAGGATGGCATCACCGAGGACATGGAAGCCGAGCTGCGGCGGCTGGTGAAATCGGTCAACGACATGCTCAACGGACGTGTTATCCCCTGATTTCGTCGCCAGCCACCGGACGAGGATTACTCATCCCATTCTTAACCTTCTGCGCTATATTAAGATCAGAATAACGGACACATGCAGAGGGTGAGCGATGGCGCACGTCAACAATCCAACCATCTTCCGGCTCGTCGGGATCATCATGATCGTTCTGGCAATCCTGAACGTCTATTCCAATCTGGCACTGTTTGCGTCGCGCGCGCCGGTTGCCGACTCGGACGATGTTGTAGAGACTGAAGGAAACCCGGTAGAGGATACGGCTCAGGCAATTGGCGGCATGAACTCGATTATGGGCGTGATGACGCTGGTTCATGCTCCGCTTCTCGCGGCAGTGGGCGTGGCGCTGCTTCTGCTCAGGCGCTGGGAGATGTTCGCCGCCATCGCGCTGGTCATCGATATCTTCATCCGGGTGGGCAACATCCTCGGTCAGCTTGCCGTGGGCGATACCCTGGGCGATTTAATGCTGCCACTGCTGCTGGCGGTCGTCGACGTCGTGGCGATTGTTCTCATCGTGCGCGAATGGAACGGGCGGCGACACCCGGACGCTGTCCGCACCGTCGAGCGCGCGACCTAGCTCACGCAATCCCCGCCCGAACAGAGACCTACGGAAAAGTGCAAAGTAGGTCTCTTTTTTCCAAAGCGCCCTGAGGCTTCTTCTATACTACGAGGGATATCGCGTCGTTTTGAAGGAGCCTGAACATGCCTATCCTCACGGATTATCGTCACTTCGATGGCAAAGATCGGGAAACCGGACCGATCCACAATGCGCTCGCCTATCAGGGCGTGGTTGCGCCGCACACCGGCAAGCCGCTCAGCGAGGCGCTGATGATGGGCGTCAGCGGCGGCGCTGCCTTTGGCTATTTCACCTTTGAATACCAGGGCTACGATCCGCATATCGCGCTTCTCACGCGCAACACGTTCGACCCGATGGAAACCCTGTTTGACCGGCTGGCGCTGCCGCGCGAGGTCTTGCAGACGACCAAGCCGGAACTCGCGATGGAAAATTTGGTGCGGGTCATCGAAAGTGGCTCCGTCCCCTTGGTGTGGGTCGATGGCTTCAGCCTGCCCTATACGCTGCTGCCCTATGACAAAGCAATGTGGGGCATGACGCCTGTCGTCGTCTACGGCGTCGAGGGAGATACGGTGACGCTTGCCGACCGCGCCGCCAAACCCCTTACCATCACCGTTGACGAGTTGATGAAGGCACGCGCGCGGGTCAAGGAGGATAAATATCGCATCGTCGTTTTAGAAACGCCGGACATGACCCGGCTGCCGTCGGCGGTGCAAAGGGGTATCTGGCAGGCGATCAGCCTGTACACCGACGCGCCGCCAAGAGGCAAGCGGGACAATTTCGGCTTAGCCGCCTATCAGCACTGGGCGGCGATGCTGATCAACACCCGTAACAAGCACAGTTGGGAGCGCTATTTCCCGGCGGGCAGGCGGCTCTACGCGGCGCTGGCGGGGAATATCGCGCAGCCCGGCGCGTTCGACTGGATTTGCACGTGGAGCGCGACCGACGGCGCGGAGCGTGGCATGTACGCGGACTTTCTGGACGAAGCCGCGACGATCCTGAACAAGCCCACGCTCGCTCCGGTCGCCGCTCGGTTCCGTGCTGCCGCCGAAGCATGGTGCGCGCTGGCAAACGCCATGCTGCCCGACGGCATCCCGCTGCTGCGAGAGACGCGCGATCTCAAGCTCCGCCAGCGCGACCGCTTGCGTCAGGACGGCGCCGCCGCGCTGGACGAGCTTCGCGCCATCAACGCGCGCCTCGACGAAATCCGCGCCGAGGCAGCGGAGAATTTCCCGATGACGCCCGCCGAAGTCGTCTCCTTCCGTGAGAACCTCCGCGATCACGTCCTGAAGATTCACGATATCGAGCGCGACGCCATCACCGCGCTTCAGGACGTAATGGCATAATCACGCACTTACCTACACCCGCCCGCGCTGAATAGCGAAAAGCTGTCATCTGGTTCCCCTCCCTGAACTCGGGGAGGGGGTTAGGGGGTGGGGTTGCCGCAGCGCACCCCACGATGTAACCTACTCGCGCTCTTCTCTAATTCTCGCAGCGTTCCCCGTTCGAGTCTCACACCGCAACGCGCTACAATGAGCGCGGCATTGACGTGAATCATTCGGGGTCTTGAGATGAGCGCGAACACCTTTGACGAACCGCTGCTGCGCTGGCGCGGCGACTTTCCCATTCTGGAAACCACGACTTATCTCATCAGCAATTCGCTCGGCGCGATGCCGCGCGGCGTTTACGACAAGCTGCGTGCGTATGCCGACGACTGGGCAACCCTCGGCGTGCGGGCATGGGGAGCCAGTTGGTTTGAGCTAAAAGCCACGGTCGGCGACAAAATCGCGCCGCTCATGGGCGCTCCCGCCGGAAGCGTGCTGGTGCATGAAAATGCCAGTATTGCCAACAGCATCCTTCTGAGCGCGCTCGACTGGAGCGACACCCGGCGCAACAAGATTGTCGTCAGCGACATGGATTTTCCGTCCGATGTCTATACGCTTCAGCAAATGAAGCCAAGCCACGTACACCTGCACTATGTTAAAACTCATGACGGAATCACCATCGCCACCGACGAGCTGTTGGACGCGATCGATGAACAGACGCGGTTGGCTTCACTCAGCCACGTCCTGTTCCGAAGCGCGTATATCATGCCGGTGAAGGCAATCGTGGAGAAAGCGCACGCGGTCGGCGCGCAGGTTCTGTTGAACGGCTACCACAGCATCGGCGTTATTCCGGTCGACGTCACCGCGTTACAGGTGGACTACTACATCGGCGGCACGCTCAAGTGGCTCTGCGGCGGTCCGGGGGGCGTTTTCATGTACGTCCGCCCCGATTTGCTGGCGACCCTCCATCCGCGCATTACGGGCTGGTTCGCTCATCAACACCCATTCGCCTTCGACGTGGAACATTTCGTCCCCCGCGAAGACGCTTACCGGCTCGCCAATGGCACGCCGGGCATTCCGACTCTGTACGCGATTCAGCCCGGAGTCGAGATCATCGCGCAGGTGGGTGTCGAGCCGATTCGCGCGAAATCGCTTCGTCAGACCGCTCAAATGATCGATTACGCGGATCACATGGGCTATGAAGTCCGTTCGCCGCGCGACGCCGACCTTCGAGCGGGCACCGTGACCCTTTGGATGAATCACGCCTATGAAGTTTCGAGGGAGCTGATCGCGCGGAACATCCTCGTGGATTACCGCGAAGGCGCGGGCATCCGCATCGCCCCGCACTTTTACAACAGCGACGCCGAAGTGCGCGCGGCGATGGACGCGATTGCCGAGATTCTCGCGGACGGAAGCTGGCAGAAGCACGCGGCGTCCCGGACATTCGTCACTTAAAGAGTCGGCGTCATGGCAACAGACAGACGAGATCATTCTAAAGATCAGGTTTTCTGGCTGAAATAGCCCGAAACGCCAAATTCTGCCCGCGGTCTTATCCGATACGGTTGATTTCCCGGTGCGCGCACATTACAATGAACATATACGCAAGGAGGACATCATGCCCGGTCTCGCGCAGCAACCCTGCGAACCCTGTAACAGCGACATGCCGCCACTGACCGAGGAAGAAACTCAGAAGCTCTGGCTGGAAACGCCGATGTGGCAGGTGGAAGAAGAAGGCGGCGTGAAGCGCCTGCGCCGCACCTTCGAGCTGCCGTCCTACACCGAGGGCGTCTCGTTTGCCAACCACGTCGCCCGTCTGGCGGAAGCGGCGAACCATCACCCGACGATCACGATTGGCTATAAAAAAGTCACCGTCGAATGGTTTACCCACGCGATTAACGGCTTGCACATGAACGACTTCGTCATGGCGGCGAAATCGGATGAAGCGTTTCTGGAGGATTTGGACGAAGGGCGTAAAACCAGTATCGTGCGCGAGGCGTCCGAGGAGTCGTTCCCGGCAAGCGATCCGCCCGGCTGGATTGGCAAGACACAGGATCAGGAAGAAGTCAACGAAGACCCATCGAGACCCTGACCACTCACAAGGCGATGAAAGCGGCTGTAGCTCAGGCGACAGCCGCTTTTTTATTGAGGTTCGTGTTCACGTCGCGCGAGCAGCGTTTCCAGGGGAACAGGCGTCTCCGACGCCGACAGCCGCGCGCGAAGCTCGTCTAACTCCTCGTCGCTCAGCGTGTCGATCATCCGGCGCACGCGAGCAGAGCCGGTACGCTTTGCTTTTTCGTCGGAAACGTCCAACGCGCCACGCGCCCCCGCCGTCCAGATCGAGTGCGTGCTCCCTGCCGCGGTGATCATGATGATGGCGACGAGAGGGATCATGCCTCCGCCGTCAACGCTCCCCTGTGTCGCCTCCACGATAAAAGGCAGCGCAATCCAGATCACCGAGGTCGCGATCAGGCGGGCAACATTAGAGACCATAAGATTCGACATCATCAGGCATCCCTTTCAAGCATCAGGTTACTGACAATACGCGCAATCCTGCGGCGCAGTTGCAACAAAAAGGCGAACCCAATGGTTCGCCCTTTGACTGCACATCAAACTGCCAACGGCTAGGCGTTCGGCGCCTCGCCTGGCGCAACCTGAATGATCGCCCCCCACGGCTCGTACCGGCTGACAAATTGATCGCGGTCGAGTTCGTTGCCGTTCTGATCGAGAATAATCCGTGTCACCGTCACGTCCGACCCCTGCGCCGCCCAGTCCACCTGAACCGACTGCCCCGGTTGCAAATCCGGGTTCACTTCGTAGCGCGTGGGCGCGGGCGGCTGCACGTTAGTAATCACCGGACCTTCTTTTACCACCTGACGTCCGGGATTCGTGCTGTAAAAGCGGAACTGGACCGAGCTTTGACCTGGGTAAACCGACGTCTCGATCAGCAGATGATAGGGCGTATCGTTCAGAAAGCGGAAGTCGAGGTCGGGCGTGTAAATCGCCGCGTCCATGCCGACGCCTTCGCCCGCGCGGTAGTAGCTCACGTCATAGCCGTGCGCGTAGCGTTCCAGCATCGGGAACCCCGCGTAGAACGCCGCCTGAAACACCGTCGTGCTGACCTGGCACACGCCGCCGCCGACGCCATTCACCGTGCGCCCGCCGACGATGACCTTCCCTTCGACAAAGCCCGATTCCGGCGTGATGTCGCCCACCCACTGGTTGAACGAAAATTCCTCGCCGGGCGGAATGATGATGCCGTTAAAGCGGCTCGCCGCCTGCGCGATGTTGTCGCGGCGGGGCTGCGTCGAGCCGCTGTAGTACGTCGTCGCCTGGCTGACCATCTCGGTAATACCCAGCTCGGCAGCCGTCACGCTTTCGTGATAGCGGGGCAGCGTATAGTCGAACGCCATCATCACGGTTCGGTTGCCCTGCTGAAACACGCCCTGTTCCATGCGTCCAAGCGTCTGCGCCACGTTGAGCGACCGCCCCGACACGCTCGGCTGAACGACCTCAAGCTGACCCGCGTTCTCGTCAAACGTAAAGCGCGCGTCCCTCGGCGTCGTAATCAGACCCGGCGCGAGTGATTCCAGGTATCCGGCGAACACGGTCATATCCAGCGTCACGTCGAAAACAAAGGTGCCGTCGCCGTTATCGACCAGTTCGGGCTTGAGCAGGCGCGCGATCTGCTCGACCGTCGCCGACCAGGGACCCAGCGATGCGCCCGTGCTGTCTTCCGCGACCAGCGTGATCGGGCTGGAAAGCGCCGTTTGCGCCTTGCGCGCCGCCGCTTCCGCGTCCCAGATGCGCGGCGCCGCCTCCTGCACCACGAGCGACACTTCCGCGCCCGTGCCCAGATTCAGGATCGTCTCGTCCAGGCGGCTCAGCGTTGCCAGAATGTCCACCGTGCGCCCGCTCTGGCTCGGCGTGCTGATCACGTTCGTGCCGTCAATCGTCAGCGTCGCGTCGACCGGCGGGCGGTTAATTTCCTGCGCGACCGACATCAGGCGCTGCACGGCGACCCGCTGGTCGTAGCGCACTTCCGGCGACACCGGATGCCCGTTCAGCCAGTAGAAGAATTGATCGATCACGTCGAAGACGAGGTTGCCGCGATGCCCCGCCAGCGCCGCCTCGACCGCCGTTGCCTGTGCGTCGAAGGTCACGCCAAGCTCGCCCGCGCTGACCTGCCAGAAGCGGTCGCCATCGCGGAAGGTAAACACGGCATTGTCGTCGTAGGTGAATGCACCTTCGAGCGTCTGCCG
>CALMDI010000637.1 GCA_937864975.1 uncultured Chloroflexota bacterium
GTGAATACCCAGCGCAGGCGACACAAAAACCTCTCCGTCCTCACCGATCAGCTCTGGTCCCATCGGCAGCGGCTTGCCGTCCACGTATTCATAACGCTTCCCGGCATACAGCGCCTCAAATTCCTCAATCGATATGGTTCGCTCGCTGGGAAGAATGCGCTCCATGATGATCGCCTCGCCTGTAGAACGTCTGTGTCAGATCCATTATACCGAATGGCGATTGTAAGAACAGCGCGTCTAACCGACGAAACCCGAACGATCCCCTGAGCCAGCTATGACAAAAGGATAGGGTAGTTATCAAAAGCTTGACATCGTTGCAAAATCTCATTACGCTCATGTGCAACTAAATATGTCGTAACGACGCTGATCTGGAAAAGTACGCACCCAAGCGGTGTTCAGAGAGCCGCTACCTGCTGTGAATGCGGTACATGCGCGGGTGTCGAATGGTCCGGGGAGTCGTGCGGGCAAAAGGTGTCATGCCGAGTAGTCCGCACCGGAGCGCGCCACCGTTATCCGGGCGCAGGGTATCGCGGCTTCTGCCGCTGCACCCCACAGGAGCGTTCCGGCTTGCCACGGCAGGTCGGAAAACCAAGGTGGCACCACGGGAACCTCATCTCGTCCTTGAACGATGATGAGGTTTTTTGTTTGCCAGTTCATCGGGAGCGAACGACGATGACGTTTCCAACCACCGTGGTGCAGTCCGCAGTCGATGTAAAGCCGTCGCGCGAGGACGTTCGCGCGCTCTTCAGCCGGGGCGACCTGGTTCCCGTCTATCGCACGCTGCTGGGAGACTTAGAGACGCCCGTTTCGGTTTACCTGAAGCTGGCGCAGATGGGGCAGACCTCCTTCCTGCTGGAAAGCGTCGAAGGCGGCGAGCAGGTCGGGCGCTATTCATTCCTCGGCGTCAACCCAAAGGGCGTGATCGTCGTTCAGGACGGTGTTGTCACGCGCACGCTGCACGGGCAAACGACGACCTATCCGCTTGCGCCCGGTGAAGACCCACTCGACCCGATCAAAAAGGAATTCGAGCGCGTGAAGCCTGTCGCGCTGGCGGGACTGCCACGGTTTGTCGGCGGCGCGGTCGGCTTCGTCGCCTACGATTTTGTCCGTTACGTCGAACGCCTGCCGCAGACAGCACAAAACGTGCTGGATGTGCCCGACACAGCGTTCATGCTCATCGACACGCTCGTGATCTTCGACCACGCCAAGCATCAGGTTCTGGTGCTTGCAAACGCGCACAACACAGGCGACCCCGACGCTGCCTAC
>CALMDI010000638.1 GCA_937864975.1 uncultured Chloroflexota bacterium
AGCCCACGTCAACGCCCATGCGAGTAACGCCGGGCAGGCAGAGTCGGCTAACGAAAGCGCTCGAGTGACCTGCTCTGCCGGCAGCGCATCGACAAGCCAGGGATACTCCGGCGCCGCGTGGGCAGCAGCGCGGCACAGCATCGCAAGTGCGACCATCGACGAGTCGAGCGAATGCCAGGAATCACCGTCCACAAATTGAAGCAGAGCAACCATCGCCCGCAAAGCGGGTGTGGTTATCGGACTGCCGCTGGTCAGGATAACCCTCGTCCATTGACGCAGCGCCTGGGCAAGTTCCGAATCGACATCGGTTAACGCCTCTAACGACGTTCGAAATGACGTATTCTCCATGTTGAGCGACCACTGGGCGACCGCGTAAGTGTAGCCATTTGCCGTGTAACTTGGAGCCGGCGTCATGCGCGCGGCGAGATGTTTGCGGATTCGGAGGGTCGTCGCCGCGTCATTGTTTACGAGCGTCGTAAAATCTGGTTTCCAGGACGCAAAAAGGTCATCATAATCGACCACTAAACGCGCCGGCAGGACCGGTTCTTCGGCAGACGGGTCGATGTGTTTGATGCCCAAGCCTTTGCCATGACTGTGGATAACTTTCATCACAGTGCTCTCGATGAATAACTGACGGCAAAATTGGCACAACCACAACCTGCCCTTCCGAGGCGTGACCCGGACGCGCACGCACCCCGGATCGTCTGCCGGTACCCAGGTCACCTCCACGTGACATGGCGCCGGTGGATAACCGGATGCGTTTGGCGCGGCAAGCTGCGCTTCAGGCATAAGCACAGCCGAACCCACGCCGCGTTCTCGAACAGGGTTATCCGTCCTGACCTTTAACCGTACCTGCGAATCAAGCAGGTGCAGCTCAACGGCGTAGGTGGATGGCAGCGCCGTTCCGGCGAGCGCGGCAGTGGGAATATCACGCGCCAAAAGCAAAGCGCCTAGCGCTGGAGACAATTCATCCAGCTTTTCCTGGGGAATACCGTCAAGCTCATCCGATGGTACGCTGAACAAAGCTGCTTTGGCATGGCTTGATAACGCGGAAGAATCGCGAATCCGGCGACGTTTTAAAGCTCTGGCGTGGCGAATAGCGGTTTTCACAACTGCCGGCAGCGTCTCAAAGGCATCAAGATCGCGCCGCACGAACGTAAACAACGTCCACGTGGAGCGCCTGTTCTGCACGATCACCGGGAACCTTCCGCCATGATAGTCGCGAAGCATGTCATAAAGGGCGTCGTGCCTGACACGTGTGACATAGTTCCCACGAGCGGTCAACTCAATTTTTCGCACGGGCGCATCCCCTACCCGAAGCCAGAACAGTTCGCCGGGTTCCCCTTCGATGTGCAGAGTCGCCTTGTCTAAATCCTCCGGCGTCAGAGTGCCGTCTACGTAGGCTGGCTCGACCCACGCATCACGCCAGCGAACACTCCATTCGAGCGGGATGAGAACATCCCCGAATCGAAGCTGCAGGCGCGTGGGTTCGCGCGGCGTCGTCCAATGTACGTAGATCTGTCCATTTTCCTGAAAAGCGTC
>CALMDI010000639.1 GCA_937864975.1 uncultured Chloroflexota bacterium
GGTCAGCGCCGGAACCGGGCTGGAGCTTCAGGTCATCGCCGCGATCATTATTGGCGGTGTCGGTCTGTTCGGCGGGCGGGGGAACATGTTCGGCAGCCTGACCGGCACGTTTTTCCTCAGTATGCTCCCGGCAGGCTTGATTATGATTGGCATCCCCGATTTCTGGGAAGGCATGGCGGTCGGCGTCGTGATTCTGGGGGCGGCGGGTCTCGATCAGATCGTCCGCCGGAGCGCGGCATTTGTGGTGGGTCGCGTCCACAGGAATAGTCTTCGCTCAGTCAGGAAAGGAGCATGATGCAACGAGTTCGCGGTCGCAGCCTAACGATGATGGAAGCAACGTCGCGTTTTGAATAGTAGAGAAAAGGGCAGATCATGAACAAGAATTTCAGCAGAAGACAGTTTCTTGGCGCGGGCGGTACGGCGGCTGGCGCGCTGGCGCTTGGCGCGTTTGGTTTCCCGGCGCTGGCAGTGCGCGCGCAGGACGTGGACTTCGGACCGAGTCAAAAGGTGTTCTGGGTTCCGCAAGCGACCGGTAGCTGGAACATTCCTATCCGCGTCGGGCAGCGCGATTTCTGCGCGATGGTCGGCTGGGAATATCAGCACATTGGCAACCCGGTTTACTCCGTCGAGAACCACGTCGAACAGGTTCGCATCGCCATTTCGTCGGGCGCGAACGTCATTGTGACCGAACTGGAAAGCCCCGGGCTGACTCCCGTTTTTGAAGAAGCGATGGCTGCCGGAATCGTCATGATCATTATCGATCAGGGCGTCCCGGAAGAAGCGGATCGGCTGGGGTTGGGCATCATCGGCGCGAACGGATTCCTCGAAGGTTACAGCAACGGGTTCCAGGGCGCGCGCTGGGCGCAGGAACTGACCGGACGAACCGACGGCTTTATCGTCTTTGGCAACGGCAACCCCGGCGCGGCGCTGATCGACGCGCGGCAGGCGGGCAGCGAGCAGGGCGTCCTCGACTATAACGACCAGAACGGGACGAACTTCACGTTTGAAGCCTTCCCCGACAGCAGCTTCGACGCCGATCTTTCCGCGTCCATCCAGAAATACGGCGCGCAGATCGACACCAAAGGCGATGACCTGGTGGGGCTGATTACCGGCGGCAATGTGATTCCCATCGTCCAGGCGCTGCAGGAGCGCGATTACCAGCCCGGTCAGATTTCGGTTGGCTCGGTGGACATGCCACCCGCGCAGCAGCAGTTGATGGAAGAAGGCTGGGTGTACTGGGGCACCGACCAGCAGCAATATATGATGGGCTTGTACTCGATGGCGTCAGCCTTTGGCGTGTTCCAGGGCTACCCCTATCCCTCGATCACGACGGGCGAGCGGCTCATCCTCGCGGATGACCTGCCGCGTATCAAGGCGCAGACCGAGCTGTGGCTGGCGAAGGCGCAGGCTTACGGGGACGTTGAGTAGTTCTACCCGCTAGTCCGATCAGCAAAAACCCGATGAAAGCGGGCACTTGAGAAAGTGCCCGCCGTCACCGATCACGGGGAGTTTGTGTTTATGGCGACGGAAATAGGTGTGCCCTACCTTCAGGGACGGGGTCTTTCCAAGAGCTTCGGTCACGTGCGCGCGCTGCAGGCGGTTGACCTCGACATCTACCAGCACGAAATTCTCGCCATTGTCGGCGACAACGGGGCTGGCAAATCGACGCTGACGAAAATTCTGAGCGGGGTACACCAGCCGGACGAGGGTGAGCTTCACGTTCAGGGGCAGCCGGTGCGCTTCAGCGACAGCCACAAGGCGCGCGAAGCGGGCATTGCGACAGTCTTTCAGAATCTGGCGCTCGTGGACGTGCGCGACGTGGCGCAAAACCTGTTTCTCGGTCGCGAGCCGACTCGAATGCGCTTCTTTGTCGACCGCCGCAAAATGCTTGAAGATGCGCGCAAGGTGATCGGGGATCTCCGGGTCAACATCCCTTCGATGACAGTCGAAGTGGGTCAGCTTTCCGGCGGGCAGCGCCAGTCCATCGCCATTGGGCGCGCTACATCGCAGGAGAACCGGAGCATCATCATCATGGATGAGCCGACGGCGGCGCTCGGCGTCAAGGAATCGCGCAAGGTGCTCGATCTCATCCTGCGCCTCAAGGAAAGCGGCATCGGAATCGTGGTGATTAGCCATAACATGCGGCACGTCTTTTCAGTCGCCGACCGCATCCTTGTGCTGCGGCGCGGAAAGCTGGTCGGCGTCCGCCGGAAGACGGAGACGACGCCGGATGAAATCGTCAAGATGATTGTCGGCGCTGAGATTCTCTAAACCATGAAGGTCACGCCATGAGCGCTTCGACGGAACATGGACACGATGACATGGACGCGGTCGAGGACGTCCTGACACAGGCACTGAACGAGGAAATCGTCGCCGGCACGGATCGCCGGGAGACGGTCTGGCAGCGCATTCTGGCGAGCCGCGATATGGCGCTTACCGCCGTAGGCATTGGGCTGTTTGTCTTTTTCGCGGTCACCGTCCCGGAGACGTTTCTCACTTCCACGAGCTTGCTCAACATGGTACGCAACGTCTCGCTGATCGGCATCGTCGCCGCGGGCATGGCGTACCTGATGATTGCCGGTGAAATTGACCTCTCCGTTGGCTCGACGCTGGGCATCCTGACGATTGTGCTCGGCGTGCTGGTGTCCCGGCACGGGCTGAACGTCTGGCTGGCGGCGGGGATCGTGCTGGCGCTGGGCGCGGTCATCGGCGCGGTGAACGGGTTGATCGTCACTCGGCTCGGAATCCCCTCGTTCATCGTGACGCTTGCCATGCTCACCGGCTACCGCAGCGCGACGCTGGTGCTTTCGGAGCAGCGTCCGTGGTCGGGCAGCGGCGTTGGCACGTTCTTTGACATCACCGGCGGCACCATTGCCGGGCGAATTCCGTGGGTTATTGTCTGGATGCTGGTTGTGATGCTGCTCGCCAGCATCGTACTCGTCAGGAGCCGTTACGGCTATCACGTTTACGCCACGGGCGGCAATCTGGAAGCCTCACGTTACAGCGGCGTGGCGACGGGGCGCGTCAAGTTACTGGCGTTCGCGTTCACCAGCTTTCTCTGCGGGTTAGCCGCCATTCTGCTGTTTGGCAGCCTGCGAGTGGCGGAGCCAAGCGCGGGAACCGGCTTTGAGTTTCGCGTCATCGGCGCGGTCATCGTCGGCGGCGTGGCGCTCACCGGGGGGCGCGGCTCGGTTTACGGCGTGTTTATGGGCACGATTATTATTGGCATGATTACGAGTGGGTTGACGCTGCTTGGGCTTTCCCAGCATTACGCCGATGTCGCGACCGGAATTTTGATTGTCGGCGTCGGCGCGATGGATTTGCTGGTGCGCCGCGCGGCGTCTCGCCGTCTCGGTTTCCTCGACGCATAGGGCGATGGTATGACCGCATTCAAAGTGGCGTTGGTCGGCGGGTTGCGGGGACAGGACGTGCCGGAGTGGGTATCGGAACGTTTGCGGGCGGAGAACATCGACTTCGCAGCCCGCGAGTGCATGTCGCGCCAAGAGCTTGCCGAGATTGCAGGCGACGCGGATGTGGTCTGGGTTTACGGGGATCATCAGACGGTCTATGCCGAAAATCTGGACGTGCTCGCTCGCTGTGGCGCGATCATCCGCACGGGCAGCGGCACCGATAACATCCCGGTTCCCGAAGCGACAGCGCTCGGAATTATCGTCGCCAACACGCCGGAAGCCATCAGCGATTCGGTCTCCAATCACGCGATTGGGCTGTTATTCGCCGTCATCCGCCAGATCGCCAAACAAGATCGGCTGATGCGGCGGGGCGTCTGGGATCGCTACGCGGGCTGGCCCGACTGGCATCTGTCCGGTCAGGCGCTGGGTCTCGTCGGCTTCGGGCATATCGGGCGGCTCGTCGCCCGCAAAATGGCGGGATTTGATATGACAATTCTCGCGCACGATCCCGTCGTCCCGGCGGAGGTCATGGCGCGCTTTGGGGTTCAGACGGTCGCGTTTGACGACCTGCTCGCGCAAGCCGATTTCGTCTCGCTGCACTGCCCGTTGATTCCCAGCACCTATCATCTGATTGACGAGCGCGCGCTGCGCCTGATGAAACCGAAAGCCGTCCTCATCAACACGTCACGCGGACCGGTCGTGGACGAAACCGCGCTGTTTCGGGCGCTGAACGAAGGCTGGATCGCGGGGGCGGGGCTGGACGTGTTCGAGCAGGAGCCAACGCCGGTCGATAACCCGCTGCTGGCGCTGGATAACGTCGTCGTCACGCCCCATATCGGCGGCTACTCGGACGAGTTTTACGACAATTTCTGGCGTTTCTCTGTCGAGACCGCGATTGACTTCGCAAAGGGGCGGATGCCGCGCTCTTACGTCAATCGCGACGTGAAGCCGCGCTGGACGCTCGCCGAGCGGGACGCTTCGGGCGACTAGCGCCGCGAGCGCTTGTCTGCCGGGTTCTCATGAAAGGATCGTTGATGGCGTCGTCCTTCGCACCAGACGTCAGCCCGCCCGAATACAGCCTTGAGCCGCTTCTCAGCCTGAAGGGTGTGAGCAAGTTTTACGGCGCGCTGCGGGCGCTCAGTCAGATCGATTTCACCATTCAGCCCGGCGAGATACAGGCGCTGGTTGGCGACAATGGCGCGGGGAAATCGACGCTCGTGAAAATTATCTCCGGGGCGCATACCGCCGACGAAGGCGAAATCTTCTTCAAGGGCAAACCGGTCACGATTCGTAGCCCTGAAGATTCCATCGCTCTGGGGATTGCGACAGTCTATCAAGATCTTGCCCTCGTGGGCACGCGCGACGTGGCGCACAATCTTTTTATCGGACGCGAGCCGACGCGCTGGGGCATGGTCGACCGGGGAAAGATGGTTGCCGAAGCTCATGCCTTAATCGATTTGCTCAATGTCGATATTCCGTCCGTGGACGCGCAGGTGGGCAAGCTTTCCGGTGGGCAGCGTCAGGCAATCGCCATCGGGCGCGCGGTTCACGAAGGGCGCTCTATCCTGCTGCTCGACGAGCCGACGGCAGCGCTTGGCGTGAAAGAGTCGCATCAGATGCTGAGCCTGATCGAAACCCTGCGCGATAAGCAGAAAGCGATTGTGATCGTCAGTCACAACCTGCTCCACGTGTTTCGTATTGCCGACCGCATCACCGTCCTGCGCGGCGGGCAGCTTGTCGGTTCGCGGCGCAAGACCGATACGACCGCCGATGAAATTATCCGGCTCATCACCGGCGCAGACCTGCTGTAACTGTCCAAAGGAGACCACCCGCCGATGACGACCGATATGAACAGCGTTTTGCAGGGCGCGCGACCGCCTTCCAGCACGTCCCGCCTGAGCCGCAGAAGCTGGCTGCGCCGGATGCTGGGGCGGCGCGAGGTCATCCTGCTGATTTTGAATATTGCCTTCATCGTCGTCGTTTCGCAGCTCACGCCTTATTTCCTCTACGCGCCCAACGGCTTTGCGAACTTCCGAGTCATGTTCGTGGGCATGGCGATGGAAACCATCGTCCTCGCGCCGATGGTCTTACTCCTTGTCGGCGGTATGTTTGACCTCTCCGTTGATGGCGTGGTCAACATGACGGGGGTACTCACGGGCGTGCTGCTAGTGCAGGGCGTGCCCATTCCCATCGCCATTGTGTCCGGCTTTCTCGCCGCCAGCGCGGTTGGATTTGTCAACGGATTTGCCGTCACGAAGTTAAAGATGAATCCTCTCATGACGACACTGGGCACATGGTGGATCGCGCAGGGGATCGCGCTGGGGGCGGCGCAGGGTATTCCGCCGCATACCTTTCCTCAGGCGTTCAAATCGCTGGGACAGGGCGATCCGTTCGGCATTACCATGCCGATCTGGTATGCCATCCTTCTGCTGCCGCTCGCCATCTGGGTGCTCGCCAGAACGCGCTTCGGCTACCACATCTATGCAACCGGTGGAAACCGCGAAGCCGCCCGCCTGCACGGCGTGAAAGTCGACCGCGTGACCATCGTCTCGTTCGTTCTGGTGGCGCTGGCGGCGGGTTTAGCGGGCATGGTCTACGCCGCGCGCCTGAATTCCGCCGGTCCGCAGACCGTCAACGGGCTGAATCTGCGCGTGATCGCGGGCGCGGTCATCGGCGGGTGCAGCCTGGGCGGCGGCGAAGGCACGATCTGGGGCGGGCTGCTCGGTCTGCTGTTTATGACCATGCTGACCAATGCCAGTATCGTGCTCGGCGTGTCGCCCTACTGGCAGATTTGTATTCTCGGAATCGTGCTGCTGCTGGCTGTGGGCGCGGACGCGCTGGCGAAGCGCCGCGTGGCGTCCGGTTGATCGTCCTCGCATCACCTGGTGGAAAGGAGACTCTATGGAAGAAACGGCGAGGGAGGCTGTGTCTGAAATTGCCGTCACGTGGGGCGGCAGTTGCAGAGGAAAGCGTTGCGTAACCCCTTATTTCTGCCAGTCATTAACCGAAAGCGATTTTCAATGAAGACGAACTTTCGATCACTGATCGTGTTTCTCCTTACGGTCGCGCTTCTGAGTGTCGCGCTCGCGCCTGTGCAGGGTCAGGACAGGGAGCGCGTGCCTGTCGAAGAGCAGCAGTATATCTGGGTAGCGGCGAACGTAGCGCATCCGTTTTACGCGGAAGGGCTGGCGGGCTGGAACGCGGCGGCAGACATGCTGGGCGTGCAGGCAGATTTGGTCGGACCGGTCACGGCAGACGTGCAGCAGCAGATCACCATCATCGAGCAGGCGATTGCTAATCCCACCACCGCCGGCATCCTGATCTACTCGGTCGACGACAACGCGCTTGAACCGGTGCTTCAGCGGGCGCGCGAGGCAGGCATCCCGGTGATCACGGGCAACGGCGAGCTGCGCAACCGCGACATCCGCGACGCCTTCGTCGGCACCGCCAACACGGCGCTGGGTTCGACGGCGGCGGATCTGGTGGCGGAAGCGCTGGGCGGCGAAGGGCAGGTGGGCATCGTGTCGTTCATCAGCGCGCAGAACCATCAGGAGCGGGTGGCGGGCTTCGAGGCGCGGATCGCGGAGCGCTACCCGGACATCGAGGTGCTGGGGGTCGCGCCGGGGGATGGCACGCCGGAGTCGTCGCGGAGCGCGGCGGCGGCGTTCCTGCAAGCGAACCCGGACGTGGACATGCTGTGGTCGACGGACGCCAGCAGCGGGGCGGTCGCGCAGGCGATCCGCGAGTCTGGCATGGCGGGGCAGGTGCTGTCGGTCGGAACCGACCGCACGGAAGACCAAATCGCCGCTATTCAGGATGGGACAGTGTACGCCACCATCGTTCAGGACACGTTCGCGGAAGAGTTTACGTCGCTGAACTTCCTGTACTGGCTCTATAACGGCGAGTCCACCGTTCCTGATAGCTGCACGACGCGCCCCGCCGTCATCACCGCGGAGAATGTCGAGCAGTTGACCGCGCCGCGCGAGATGCAGGAACCCGGCGATGTCTCCGAGCAGCAGTATATCTGGGTAGCGGCGAACGTAGCGCATCCGTTTTACGCGGAAGGGCTGGCGGGCTGGAACGCGGCGGCAGACATGCTGGGCGTGCAGGCAGATTTGGTCGGACCGGTCACGGCAGACGTGCAGCAGCAGATCACCATCATCGAGCAGGCGATTGCTAATCCCACCACCGCCGGCATCCTGATCTACTCGGTCGACGACAACGCGCTTGAACCGGTGCTTCAGCGGGCGCGCGAGGCAGGCATCCCGGTGATCACGGGCAACGGCGAGCTGCGCAACCGCGACATCCGCGACGCCTTCGTCGGCACCGCCAACACGGCGCTGGGTTCGACGGCGGCGGATCTGGTGGCGGAAGCGCTGGGCGGCGAAGGGCAGGTGGGCATCGTGTCGTTCATCAGCGCGCAGAACCATCAGGAGCGGGTGGCGGGCTTCGAGGCGCGGATCGCGGAGCGCTACCCGGACATCGAGGTGCTGGGGGTCGCGCCGGGGGATGGCACGCCGGAGTCGTCGCGGAGCGCGGCGGCGGCGTTCCTGCAAGCGAACCCGGACGTGGACATGCTGTGGTCGACGGATGCCAGCAGCGGGGCGGTGGCGCAGGCGATCCGCGAGTCTGGCATGGCGGAACAGGTGCGATCCGTCGGCACCGACCGCACGGAAGATCAACTGGCGGCGATCCGCGATGGCACGGTGTATGCGACGATTGTTCAGGATACCTTTGCCGAGGAATTCACATCGCTGAATTTCCTGTACTGGCTGCGTAACGGCATTTCGACCGTTCCTGATAGCTGCACGACGCGCCCCGCTGTCATCACGGCGGAAAACGTCGACTCGCTGTAGACACGGACAAGCTTAGTGGCATCCTGAGGTGTGGCTTGCCCTCAGGATGCTTTTTCGCGCTTGTTTTGCTACCCGCATTGGAGAGACATCATGTTGCTGCCGGGCAAGGTTGCCTTGATTACGGGCGCTGCTTCGGGGATTGGTCGCGCGACGGCGGAGCTGTTTGCCCGCAACGGAGCCAGCGTCGCCGTCGTGGACGTGAACGAGGCTGGCGGGTTGGAGACCGTCAAAAACATTCACGCGGCGGGCGGTAACGCGATCTTCATTCGCGCGGATGTGGGGCGCATGGAGGAGGTTCGCGCGATGGTCGAGCGTGTGACCGATCATTTCGGCGAACTCCATATCGTGCATAGCAACGCGGCGTCTTATACCGAAAAGAATGCCACCGATCTGACCGAAGCGGAGTGGGATCGCACGCTCGACATCTGCCTGAAAGCCACCTGGATGATTGCCCACCATGCCATTCCGCATATTCTGGCGGCAGGCGGCGGGACCATCGTCATTACCGGGTCGGTTCACGCGATTCGCGGCTACGCAAACTACACGCCCTATCAGGCGGCAAAGGGCGGGCTGCTGGCGCTGACGCGCTCGCTGGCGGCGGATTACGCGCCGACGATCCGCGTGAATACGATTCTTCCCGGCGCGATCGTGACCGGCTTATGGGATAAGGTCACCGACGCCGAGCGCGAGGACATTGCCCAGATGTGTCCGCTCAAGCGCAACGCCGCGCCGGAAGAGGTTGCCAGCGTTGCGCTGTTTCTCGCCTCCGACATGTCCTCGTATATCACCGGAACGTCGATTGTCGTCGATGGCGGTTTATCTTCCATCGTGACGCTCTGAGGGATGAGTCGGCGGGGCGCCGCCATCGATGGTGCGCGGAGCAGGGCGCTGACCTTTCACACTCCGCGAGAGTGAGCACAGCCAGACGTCCTGACCATGCCGCCCTGATAGGCGCTTAGATCAGCTCGCTCGCAAACCGCTGCACCTTTTCGACCGCCTGAGCGATTTCCCGCACGTCGTCCTCGTCGCCGAGCAGAACGGGCTGCGGCAGGCAGACCACTTCGTCGAGCGCGCGCTGACTGATGGGAAAGGGTTGATGGCGAAGGGCATCCGTCTCGCCCGCGTTCGGGGCGAGCCGCTTCCGGTACGCGCCGCTCTGAAAAAATTCGAGCGCGTGAAGCGGCGGATAAGTTGCCTGGGTCGGGATGCCTTCGGCATTCAGCGCGTCGATGAAACGCGCGGTCGACGCGCCGCGAAAGGCGGCGCAGTCGTAATGGAACAAATAGAGGTAATGCCCGTTCCGCGTGCAGCGTTCGTCCAGCCGCTGCGGTGTAATGCCCTCAATTGCGCTCAGGCGGTCGTTCAGCAAGCGCGCGTTTCGGTCCCGCAGCGCTGTTTGCGCGTCGAGGCGCGTAAGTTGAGCGCCCAGCACCGCGCCCTGCCACTCGCTGAGACGATAATTCGATCCATAGATAAAATGCTCATAGAAGTGCCTGCCCGGCATTCGACCGCAATCATGCACCGACCGCGCGGTGCGGTCGAACGCCTCGTCGTTGCTGAGAATGATGCCGCCTTCGCCTGCGGTCATCGTCTTGCTTGCCTGGAAGCTGAACGTCCCCGCGACGCCAAACGTACCCACTTTACGCCCGCGCCACTCGCTTGCGTGCGCGTGCGCGCTGTCTTCGACCAGCGCGGCTCCGTGACGCCCGGCAATCTCCGTCAGTCGATCCATATCGCAGGGATGACCGCCCATGTGCACGACGATGATCGCTTTCGTGCGCGGTGTGATCGCCGCCTCGACGGCATCGGGGTCGATACAGTAGGTTTCGGGGTCAATATCGACCAGCACGGGCAGCGCGCCGGTCGATAGAATCGCGCTTGCGGTGGCGATGAACGTAAAGTCAGGCACGATGACTTCATCGCCCCAGCCGATATCCAGCGCCGCGATCGTGATTTCGATGGCGTGGGTTCCGTTGGTGACGGCGAGACCGTACTTCGCAGCGTGGAACGCCGCGAACGCCCGCTCGAACTGCCCGGTTTTGTCGCCTTCCGTTCGCCACCAGTCGCGGCTTTCCAGCACGTCGAGCAGCGCCTGCCGTTCCAACTCGTCGTACTGAGGCCAGAGAGGAAACGGTTTCGACTTCGCTGGCTGACCGCCGCCAAGCGCGAGGTGCGACATTGGGCACGCCCTTTCCTGTTCCGCGCGGCTTATTTCAAACCCAGCGCTGCCGCTGCCTGATGAAAAATCCCGATAATCCGGTCGCACGTCTGGGGCGTGAGAATCGGCGGCACGGGAATCAGGTTGCTGCGCTCGAACAGATCGTCCATGCGCGGCAGCGTTCCCTTTTCGTAGCGGATGTCTCTGGCGAACTCGTTCAGGGGGTCGCTCCACGGACGCCCCGCCGAGTTCACCGGGCGCTTCTCCACCAGCGACACGTTGTTGTAGTAAACGTGCAGTCCCCAATCGACCATGCGGATATTGCCGACGCCGTCCGGTCCCGGTCGGACGCCTGCCGCCC
>CALMDI010000640.1 GCA_937864975.1 uncultured Chloroflexota bacterium
GGTGCAGCTTCGCACGAAACACGTCCAGGAAGGCGGCAGTCGCTCGCTCGGCGGCGATGCCCGCACCCGCCGAGCTTCCGATGCCGTCGGCGACCATCATGACCCGAATGGGATGTCGCGCGCTTCCGAGCGTCGCGCATCGGATGTGGTCCTGGTTTTCCGAAAGCGGGCCGGAGTGGGTGATTCCAGCGGCATAGCCTGAAACGCTGGCAGCACCGGTGCCTCGTAATCGCATGAAGTACGCTCCTCTCCACCACATCGACCGTCAGGCAGTGGGCGCAGCGCGAGGAATCGATCCCCATGCTGCGCCTTTCTCACGTGTCGGTTGCTGCCTCTTGCTGGACACCGCTAATCGCGCGCAGCCAGCGACTTGACGAAGACGTTGCGGAGCGTCTCCGCGTCGTCGATCTCCGCGAAGTTGCTCTCGCCCGTTGCCCAGCGTTGCAGGTGGGCAATTTCCGCATCGGCGCCGTAGGCGACGGTTGCGATGGTGATCCGGCGGTCCTGCTTCAGGCGCTCGACCCGCACGCTCGGATCGACGCCGCGGTTGTTCTTGCCGTCGGTCAGCAGCACGATGACGACGGATCGCTCCAGGTCGTCGCTTTCGCCCGCGAGCCACTCCGCGGCGAGCGCTTCGGCGCTGGCAAGCGCCTCGTCAATCGGCGTGTAACCGCCGTGCCCCGTGAGCGGATTCCAGAACGCTGCTGGCTGATCGACCGTCTGCGCGTCGGTCGCCTGGAAGGGGCGCGCGCGCACTTCGCGGGGGTCGGTTTCGTCGTAGCACAGGACGCTGAGGTAGATATCCGGCGCGCGCGAGCTTTTGTACAGGCGCTTGAACAAGACGCGCGTCGCAAAGGCGACCGCGTCCGCCTTGCTGCCCTTCCTGCCCGTCTCGGGGTCGACAAAGTGCTTGTCTTCCTCGCTCATACTGCCGGAGCCGTCGAGCATGAGGATGCCCAGCTGCGCCTCGGTCTGAAGATCCCAGGCGCTCCTTCCGGTTTCTTCTCCTTCCACTTCCGGGTTCCACTCGTCAATGGCGTGATCGTACGTCGTCATGACTGTCTCCTTTTTGCTGCGTCGCTCACTGCGACGAGAACACACACGTTGAAAAAGATTGGATGCCCCTCGAAAGGGAGTTGGATCGTGCGCGTTATCGCGCTTCAATCAGCGCTTTGCGCTCGCGTTCGCCTGCCACCCACCACACGGGCACGCTCAGAATTGTTTCCGCGGTTAGCTCCGACGCCAGCGCGAACCAGAAGGGCAGCCTGCCGCCCGCGGCTTCGGTCGCCGCTTTCAGGTTTTCCAGCCGCTTCTGCCCGCTGGTGACTGTGAGCACCCGCATCGAGCGCGCGTTGTACCGGCGTGCGTAGGCGCCACTGCGGTGATAGGCGAGGTACGCTTGGACCTTCGCCTTGAAGCGGCTGCTGGTCATCGTCCCGCGGTCGTACTCGACAAAGCAGTGCGCGTACCCCAGAGGTGTTCGCAGCGTGAAGAAGCTGTCGGGCATGAGTGGCGCGTCATGGCGCTTGCCAGCCGGCGAGAGCACTGTGACCCGCTCGGCAGCGCCGCGCAGCTCCCCTTCTCCGAGCCAGCGCAAGAGGTCATACCCTGCCTGCTGTGCCGCGAGCGTCACCGCGATTCGCAGGTCGTTAATGCCCGCGGCGTGCGCCAGAAACTCAGTTTTCACCTGCTTCATGCCGGGGTGCCAGGCGACCGTTTCCAGTCCCTGCGCGCTTCGCAGCAGTTCCGCGCCGCGCCGGTCGAGCACATACAGCGTCGGACTGCGTCCGGCGAGCACCGGCAGAAACCGCCGGTCGAGATACCCGTGCTGAAACAGGCGAAGGAGCACCCGCTGCGCCGCGCTGCGGCTGCCGAAAAACAGCCGCTCGATCTGATCCTGACGCAGGAGCCGGTAATCCTGCACCGCGCGGATAATCGCCTGATCGCGCTCGGTGAGCGTCATCGGCTTGGGCTGGCGCTGGCGCTCGTCGCGCCGCGTGCGTTTGATGGGCATAGGAGCCTCCTCAGTGTAACGGATCGTAGAGTCCGGCGTTCGCCTGTGCTGCCGCCCCCCGGTCCGCGCGCGGATACCGCGCCGCGAGCCACGCGGTGACCTGTTCGCGTGTCATCGACGTGTAACGCCCTACCGACCTCTGGCGAATGTGCGCTTCGCGCCCCAGTGCCGCCTGCCGGTTCTGTGGAGTCAGGGGCGGGCGCGTGCTCAGGCTGAAGGCAGGTTGTGTCTGCCCCCGATAGCGCATCCAGACTGCCGCCTGGAACTTATCCAGATGCAGCAGCGTGTCGGCGTCCATCGCCGGGCGCAAAAACGGGGCGAGCGAGCGCGCGTCGTCCGGTCCCGACTGGAATGCCACGACGGCGCCGACGTTGCCCATCATGGCATCGAGTGTCGCTCCGGCAAGCTGCTTGAGGTACTGCGTGGCGAGCGTCAGCGCGACACCGCTCTTGCGCGCCTCGCTCAGCACCTCCGGCAGCGAGGCGGTGATCAGGTGATGCGCTTCATCCACATACAGGCAGAACGGCGGCGTGGTTACCGCGCCCGCCATCGCCGCCATCTGCAGCTGCGCGACCATCACGGCACCCAGAAGACGCTGTTCGCGCGCTGGCAGCAGCGCCTCTGAAGCGTGCAGCGAAATTAAGAGGATTTTGCCTTCACGCATCAGCTCAGCAACGTTGAGACTGTGTGGGTGACACAGCATCCGGTACAGGTGCGGGTTGCGGTAGAAGCCGCGCATCCGACGCAGCACGGGATCGGTGAGTTCTTCCTGCTGGCGCGGCGACAGGCGATCAAAGCGATCCCAGTAGTCTTCAAGCACCGGATTGTCGAGCGTTTCCAGCAGACGCTCGCGGTACAGGACGTTTTCCAGCACCCGCGCGACGTCGCGTACCGTCGCTTCGGGGTCGCCTGTGAGGGTGAGCAGCGCCATCGTGAGCGTCTCCGCCATGCGCGTGTCGACAAAGCTGTCGTCGAAGCGGTTGAGCACCGCGAGGATCCGGCTCGCCGCTTCGTTCGGATCGACGCCCGCCGGCACGCGCATCACGTTGAGCGGCGCCGGGTGTTCGGTGTTCGCGAGATCGAGCACGACCACATCTCCCGCGCGCTCGCGCCCGATGGACATCTGAAGGATGTCGCGCACCAGCTTCCCATGCGGGTCGATGAGCGCTACGCCCCGACCCTCCTGGATATCCTGGTGGATCAGATGATGGAGCAGATTGCTCTTGCCGGTGCCGGTCTTGCCGACAATCGCCAGGTGCGTCGTGCGGTCCTCAAGCGGCAGCACGACCGGCAACATCTGTCCGTTGGTGCGGTTGTCGCCGAGGATAATCCCCTTGCCGGGCGCGAGCAGGGCGCGCGGCAGGGCGACGGGCTTGCTGCCGAGCCAGGCAATCGCGGGCGCGACAAAGCCGCTGTGTGGAAGGTGCCAGAGGGCGGCGATTTCGCGCGGTTCCAGAATGAGGACATGCTGGCGCCAGCTGACATCGGCATGGGTGAGCCAGGCGTCGTAAAGTCCCAGCGCATCCGTCTGGCGCAGCGCCGCCTCGTCCTCGATACGCATCGCGCCGTCGCCGGGAGGCTGCACGAGCGTCAACGCATTGAACGCCGGGCGACCAAAGCCTTCCAGGTGTCCGGTCAGCACAACGAGCGGGTCGAACCGGTTCGGATCGGGGGTATCGACCTGAAGCAGCAGCAGGGCGCTGTACAACGCCTGCTGGAGCTTGCGTTCCATCATGCGCTGGAGGTCGGGCACATACGCCTCCACGCGATCCGTGCCCATCGCGGTCCGGGCGGTCGCGAGCATCCCGCCGGTCACCGTGCGGAAGTCTTCCCACCGGTTGCCGCTGGTCGTAATCAGCGCCTCCCCTTCTTCATGTGCCCACGGCGCGCGACCATTGACGACCAGCGTATACGTCACGCGCTCCCCGTCCCGCAGATCGCTCAGCGCATGCGTCAG
>CALMDI010000641.1 GCA_937864975.1 uncultured Chloroflexota bacterium
AGCGCGCCGGGTCCAATCGAGGAGGTGCAGGCAAAGGTTTGCAGGCGGTTCTTAATCTTGGCGTAGGCAATCGCGCTGTGCACCATCGCCTGCTCGTTGCGCGCCTGGTAGTAGCGGAACGTACTCGCGGCTTGCTGCAAGGCTTCACCCACGCCCGCCACGTTGCCATGCCCGAAGATTCCCCAGCAGCCCGCGAAAAATGCCTGCTCGCTGCCATCCCGCGAGACGTACTGCTGGTGGAGATAGGCGATGAGGGCTTGCGCCATCGTCAGCCGCCGCGTCTTCATAACCGGTTCCTTATCCCAACTGGGGTCTTGATAGGGCGTTACTTTAGCGCGATTCGTCGGGGGAAGGCAAACCACACCCCGCCGGAAGAACGAGGAACGGCGTGCGAGGATCACCGGGCGATCCGGCAAAACGAGCGCATAGACGTGCGCCCCTGCGGCGCCCGGTGATGGGACGACCGGTTCGGTCGCTCCTACAATGCCATTCCTCACCCACCAGCTCGATAAATCGCTACGGCGAACCGGGCGGGAGTGGTACACTCTTGCCCGCAAACTCACGGCGATCAATGCGCCGCTTCGGAACGCGCATTCTCCAAACACAGGGCGTAGACAGGACAGGCAATGGCACGCAGGTACGACGTTTTATGCATGGGGCGCAACTCGATTGACCTGTATTCGAATGACGTGGGCGCGCCCTTTGAAGAGATCACCAGCTTCGCCGCGCTGGTCGGCGGCTGCCCAACGAATATCAGCGTCGGCACGCGGCGGCTCGGCTTGAAGTCGGCGCTGCTGACGGCGGTGGGCGATGATCGCGTGGGCGATTTTGTGATTCATTTTCTGCGCCGCGAAGCCGTCGATACGAGCTTCATTGTTCGGAAACCCGGCACGCGCACGCCCGCCGTTTTGCTCGGCATTCAGCCGCCCGACAAATTTCCGCTGGTGTTCTACCGGGACAATGCCTCGGACATTCAATTGACGATTGACGACGTGCTTGCCGCGCCTGTCGCGGATACCCGCCTGTTGTTGATTAGCGGCACGGGCTTGTCGAAGGAGCCGGGAAAAAGCGCGACGCAGTTCGCGGCGGAGTTCGCGACGGCGAACGATACCGAGGTCGTGCTCGACATCGATTATCGCGCCGACCAGTGGCACGACCCGCGCGCGTTTGGCGTCGCCGTTCGCATCACGCTTCCGCTGGTCGATATTGCCATCGGGACAGAGGATGAAGTGAAAGCGGCGACAGGCGCCCGGACGGCGGAAGCGGCGGTCGCGCGGCTGCTGCTCGGCGTCCGCAAAGCGGTCGTCCTCAAGCGCGGCGCGGAAGGCAGCAGCGTCTATCTGAAGGATGGAACGGTATACAACGTGCCGCCATTCCGCGTGAACGTCCTGAACGTGCTCGGCGCGGGCGACGCCTTCGCCAGCGGCTTCCTGTATGGCTACTTGCAGGGCTGGGGCTGGGAGCGCGCGGCGCGCATGGGCAACGCCACGGGCGCGATTGTGGTCACGCGGCAGGGCTGCGCCAACGACATGCCCACGCTCGACGAGGCGCTCGCGCTGGTAAGAAGTACTGAGGATTGAGGGTTGAGGATTGAGTAAAGGCAAGCTTTGAGCGATGAGGGATGAGCTTTGAGTAAATACAAAGTAAAAAGTGGAAAGTGATTGCCGTTACTTTTGACTTTTCACTTCTTTTACTCAAAGCTCAAACCTCATCGCTCAAAGCTGCTTTCGACGAAGGAGAACTCCATTGGCTGATCCGCGTGTCGATCAGATGGCGAAAATTTTGATCAACTATTCGCTGGCGATTAAACCCGGCGACAAGCTGATGGTGCGCTCGGATTCTGCTGCCGCGCCGCTGGTGGACGCGGTCTTTCGGGAGGCAATCCGCGCGGGAGCGCACATTTTCACGCGCATCGAGCTGCCGCATCTGGCGGAAATCCGCTATAGGGAAAGCTCCGACGAACAGTTGACCTACGTATCGGAGCTTGAGAAGCTGGAGATCGAGACCATCGACGCCTATTTGCACATCGTGGGCGAAGAAAATACGAAGGCGCTAAGCAACGTCGATCCGAAACGGCTGGCGATGCGGCGCGCGGCGCGGAAAGACCTGACGCAGCGCTTCGACGAGCGGTTTGAAGCGGGCGATCTGCGCTGGTGCGTGACGGTGTTTCCCACACAGGCGCACGCGCAGGACGCGAGTATGTCGCTGAGTGAGTACGAGACGTTCGTCTTCAATGCCTGCCTGCTGGACAAAGACGATCCGGTCGAGCTGTGGCAGCAGGTCGGCGCGGAGAACGAGCGGATCGCGCGCTACCTGATGCAGCATGACGAAATTCACATCGTCGCGCCGGACACCGACATCACATATCGCGTCGGCGGGCGCAAATGGATCAGCGCGCACGGCAAGGAGAATTTCCCGGACGGCGAAGTGTTCACCGCGCCGATTGAGGACTCGGTGAACGGCACCGTGCGCTTTACCTACCCCGCCATTTACGGCGGGCGCTCCGCCGAGGACATTCGGCTCGCGTTCCGCGATGGCGTGGTCGTGGAGGCAGCGGCGGCGAAAGGGCAGGAGTTTCTGCTGGCGATGCTGGATACGGACGCGGGCGCGCGGCGGCTGGGCGAGGTCGCGTTTGGCACGAATTACGGCATCCAGCAGTTCACGGGCAACTTGCTGTTTGACGAGAAGATCGGCGGGACGATGCACATGGCGCTCGGTGCTGCCTACAAGGACAGCGGCGGCACGAACGAGTCCGGCTTGCACTGGGACATCGTCTGCGACCTGCGCGAAGGCAGAGTCTATGCCGACGGCGAGTTGTGCTACGAGAACGGGAAGTTCATTATCTGAACCACGGAGAAAAACCTACAACGAAGGACTTAACGCAAAGGCGCAAAGAGGCAAGGGCGCAAAGAAGAGGGCGCACGGCGTGCGCTCCTACAGCTTTCCTCTGGTCACAACGGTATCGTGGACATTACTGACTTTGCGGCGTGGGATATAAGGGGCACGAAAGCGGTGAGGCTGTTCGGGTTACGGTAGTAAGGCAGGTAGGGCGATGACAGGTGAACTTAGCCCCGATGATCGAATATTTGGGGTCGCTAACCTGACGGTGGGTCAGTTCTGGGCGTGGGCATACTCGGATATTCTCAGCAATCGCAACCGGTCAATCTTCGCTGAATTCCTTGTCGGCGCGGCGCTCGGCGTGCTGGAAAAACCTCGTGTTGAATGGGACGCGGTCGATCTCCGCTATCATGGTAAAGGCATTGAGGTGAAATCAGCCGCGTACCGCCAGAGTTGGACGCACGACAATCCCTCCAAAATCCTATTCAGGATTGGAGAATCATTGGGGTGGGATGCGGCGACCAATACGTTCGCAGTAGAACGCATTCGATCTGCCGATTGCTACGTGTTCTGCCTGTATAGCGAGACAGAGGCGATCCACGCCCGCGAGCACCTTCTCGATGTCAATTTCTGGCAGTTTTATGTGCTTTCGACATCCGATGTGACACGTCATTTCGGGAAGCAAAAATCAATCGCTCTCTCGCGTTTTAAACACATCAAACTTCAGCCTGTTGGGTATTCATCTCTACGCAGTAGCGTAGAGGCGGTATTGCAAGACTTAGAAATGGGAAACGAATAATGTTTTCTTTGACACATCACAGTGTTGAGAACCTGTTAGAATAAGATCACATGAGGACAGAATTTGAAATCCAGCCTGCTTTTCATGCGTCCCTGACGCGCCACCCGAAGGACCCTATGCTCGATGGATTCCAGCGCAGGCGACCCTAGCGACAGGCTCCCCCTCGACCGCAGCGCCGACATCGTGCGTACGATTGAGAGTCTGGTCGCGAAGAACCGCGTGGACGCCCTCCACAATCTGGCGGTGGCGCTGGACGCCGAAGCGGACGACCTGCGGACGCGCCTCAACCGCGCGGAAGTCGCGCTGCAGCACGTCGCGTTCACGCTGGTGGAAACTCCCGGTCAGGAGTACGTCGACGCGTTCCTGCGCCTGCTGCCCAACCGCCCGTTCCTGTATAAGCGGCTGCGCCCGCTGGTCGCCGTCATGGCGGGCAGCCAGAACCCCGATTTGTTACTCCGGCTGATCGCACGCTACCTCGAAAGCAATGAATACATGCAGGCGGTCGGCGAATACTATCATATTGAATTGCTCAGCCTGCTGTCGCATGAATTGATCGTGCGCGGCGTTTCGATGACGCTGATGCCTGCCGCCATGCTGCTTCACTCCAAGCTGCGCGGGCGGCGTCATGCGCTGGCATGGCTGCCGATGACGCTGACCGAGTTGGAAGACAACCTGCTGCGCTACATGCCGCCCGACGAGGACGACGGCGAGTTCGGTCTCCCGCCTCTGACGCCGCCCCTCGTCGACGCGCTGAGCGAGCCGCCAGAAGAACAACTGATGCTGCCGCTCGACTTGCCTCCCGCCGTCCCGGCGCTGCCCGCGATCAGGGAGACCACGCGCACCTACACTGCCGAGCGGATCCGTGTTGCGGTCGGGCACTGGTATAACACGGAGGCGCGCCCCGTGGCGCGGGGACCCC
>CALMDI010000642.1 GCA_937864975.1 uncultured Chloroflexota bacterium
CGCACCCGTTTCAGCGCCAGCATAATGCGCGCCGCCTCGCCGCCCGACGCAACTTTCGCCAGCGGGCGCATCGGCTCGCCGGGATTGGCGGACATCATGAACTCCACCTGATCGATGCCGGTCGCGTCGAACGCCAGCCGCCGCCCATTGACGTAGCAGCCCTCGGCGTCCTCGTGCTGCTGAATGCCGACCTCGAAGCGCGCGCGCTCCATCTTCAGGTCGCCAAGCTCTGTAACGATCTGCCCCGCCATACGCTGCCCGGCAGCGACGCGCAGCTTGCTCACGCGGTCGGCAAGCTCGCCGATGTGCTTGAGAAGCTGGTCTTCCTGCTTGCGAAGCTCGATGAGTCGTTCCTCGCTGTGCTCGATGCTGTTTAGCTCAGCGCGCGTGCGGTCGGCGTGTTCAAGCACCAGCTCAATCGAATTGCCATACCGCCGCTTGAGCGTGCCGATCAATTCGAGCCGTTCTTCGACCTCGTCCAGCCGTTCCGGGTTGTACTCGACCGTCTCGGCATACTTCCGCATCGCATGGGCGATTTCTTCCGCCTGCGCCGCGACCGTCTCCGCCATCTCGTAGGCGGGCTGCACGCTGGTATCGATGGCGGTCAGCTTGTGCAGCAGCGCCGCCGCCTGAGTCAGTTGATCGACCGCCGCCATCTGGTCGATGCCATCGTCGCCGTTCAGCAGCATGACCACTTCCGCCGTCAGCTTCGCAAGCTGCTCGCTGTTGGAAAGGCGCGTGCGCTCCGCGCGCAGGTCGTCATCTTCGCCCGGCACAAGCTCGGCGGCGTCGATTTCTTCGACCTCGTGCCGCAGCAGTTCGGCGCGACGCTTCAGGGTGGCTTCGTCCGTCCGCAGGCGATCCATCTCCCGGTGGATGTCCGCCAGCCGGTTGACGACCGAGCCAATCGCGGCGCGCGCCTCGACAATTCCGGCGTAACGATCCAACAAATCGAGGTGCGCTTTCGGCTTGAACAGCGAAAGATGCTCGCTCTGCCCGTGAACGTCCACCAGCATATCGCCAATGGAGACCAGCACGTCAAGGTTGACCGTCACCCCATTCACGCGGGCGGCGGAACGCCCGTTCGCGCGCACTTCGCGGGTCAGCGTCAGGACGTGGGGCGCCGCCGCGTCCAGCAGGTCTTCGCGTTCCAGAACCGGAAAGATGACCGCCTGCGCGTTCGAATCGAGGATGAACACCCCTTCGACCAGCGCCCGATCCGCGCCGCCGCGCACGAACGAGGGGTCGGCGCGATTGCCCAGCAAAAGCTCGACCGCGTCGATAATGATCGACTTGCCCGCGCCGGTCTCACCCGTGATGACGTTCAACCCCGGCATGAAGCTCAGCTCAAGCTGGTCGATAATCGCGAAATTGGTAATGCGTAGCTCTTCAAGCATGGATGATCTCTAATTGCAACTGGTTTCCCCACCCCCAGCCCCTCCCCCATAAAGAGGGAGGGGAGCCAAACAAGACTCTGAAAGCCCCTCCCTCCGAAGTGGGGGAGGGGTTTGGGGTGGGGGCAAAGTCACCTTATATCCGCATCTTAAAGCGTCCGAACACCGCCGCCGTCGCAATCGCGGCGAACAGCAGCAGCGAAATATCCGGTACCAGCCGCCCGCGGAGCAGCAGCGTCACCAGCAGCGGCGCGAGACAGCCCACTGCCGTGCCTGCCGCCGCGATGATTGCCGTCTGTCGCCCGCGCCGCCGCCCGGTCAGACGCAGCGCCGCTTCCGAAATTGCGCCCCCGGCAGGCGCGGCGAGAAGGATGGCGAACAGGAGAAACGGTACAAGCCGGATCAGAAATCCGGCGACGATGCCCAGCACGGAACAGACCGCGAACACAATCATGCCATCCGACGGGCGGGCGTTGAAAAACTTGTCCTCGATGCCGCGCACGCACTCGCGGCAGCGATAGCCTACGGGCGTGCGAACCGCGCAGTCCACACACATGTAACGCCCGCATTTGTTGCACTGCAAGCCCGTTTCCCGGTCGGGATGTACGGCGCAGTAGGTCAACTCTTCGATCAGCGTGGGATTTTGCTCAGACGTCGTCATACGGTTCCTGTACTTCACCCCCAGCCCCAGCCCTCGCGCGGGGTTCCTGCCAAAGGCGGGAACTTCCGTCGAGCCTCTGGCTCGACCCCCTGAGCGCCCACAAGGAGGAAAGGGAGCCAGAAGCCTCTTGTTAAGCCCCTCCCTCTTTATGGGGGAGGGGTTCGGGGTGGGGAATGATCAACATCTACAACTGCCTACGTTCGGGTGCCGGCGGCGCCGCGATGCGCGGCTCCATACGGTCGAGTAGCGAACGGTAAAAGTAGGTCGGCTCGCGCAGGCGAACGAAGCGGCTGACGTGGTCGCTCATTTTGACGCATACTCGGTCTCCCGGCGCAATCTCGGCAAGCTGCTCGCCATCGACCGCCACGACGGTCTCGCCCTGCGTTTCCGGCGCGACGACGACTTCGACCATGACCCCTTCAGGCAGCACAATCGGGCGATCCAGGCTTAAATGCGGCGCGACCGGCACGATCAGGATGTTCCGCATTTGCGGCGGCAAAATGGGTCCACCCGCGGCGAGGGCGTAGGCGGTCGAGCCGGTGGCGGTGGCGATGATGAGCGCGTCGGCGCTGTAGGTCGTAATCCAGCCGCCGTCAATGTAGGCGTTAAGACGGATCAGCCGGGTGACGCTGCCGCGCCCGATCACCGTTTCGTTTAGCCCCTCCCCCGTGACGGCAGACTGTCCATCTTTCCAGACGGTCGTCTCGATCATCATGCGCTGCTCGACCCAGAAGTTGCCCGCGAGCACGTCCGCCAGCGCGACGTCCCAATGATCGGGACTGGCAATCTCGGTCAGAAAGCCCAGATAGCCCATGTTGACGCCAAGCACCGGCACGCGATATGGCGCGCAGACCCGCGCCGAACGCAGCATCGCGCCGTCGCCGCCGATGGCGATCACCATATCCGTGTCCTGCAGGTGCGGCTTCACATCGTCGGCATCCCAGTGGGTGTACAGCCAGGTATCGACGCCATGCGCCTGAAGCGATGCGGAAATGTCCTCGGCAATGGGGGCGGTTTGCGGGCGGGTTGGATGTGCCAGCACACCAATCCGGTTGATCGCGGTCACGCAGTTCCTACTCCCTTACCCTCACCGCCTCTAAGTGTATCCTTCGCTTCCGCCTCGCGCCAGACCCGTATTATAGCACAGGCGTTCGTATGAGTCGGGACTCAAAAGGCGCGGAACCAGGTTAGCGCCTCTTGAGAATCCCTTAACATCCGTTAACCGCGTCATGCCCATTTCTTAAATCGGGCGGCGCAGACGGTTAATGTCCGTGGGTTAATCTCACCGCTAGGAATACGAGAAAGTTTTCACAAACCACGTCGGTCATAAGGAGAACGCAAGCCATGTCCAAGAAGTTCGCTCTGGTACTCGCGCTGATCTGTCTATCGCTTCCCTTGACCGCGACGGTCGCTCAGGAAGCGGAGACCGCAACGGCGGAATTGCCGCCGATTGAACTGCCGGAAGTCGATCCGCTTGGCGTCACGGGCGACATCATCACGGCGGGTTCGTCGACGGTCTTTCCGTTGAGCGAAGCGGTTGTGCTTCGGTTCCAGGAAGACGGCTACGGTGGAGACATCACCCTCGACAGCATCGGCTCTGGCGCGGGCATCGAGCGGTTCTGCGTCGCCGGGGAAACCGATATCGCCAATTCCAGCCGCGCGATCACCGAAGAAGAAATCGAGGAATGCGCCGCGATTGGGCGCGAGCCGATTGAGTTCCGTGTCGGCACTGATGCGTTGACCGTCGTGGTCAGCGCTGAAAATGATTTCGTCGAGAATTTGACGCTCGACCAGTTGTACCAGATTTTCAGCGGTCAGGCGGCGACCTGGGCGCACGTCGATCCCAGCTTCCCCGCCGAGCCGATCCAGTTGTTCAGCCCCGGCTCGGACAGCGGCACGTTTGATTACTTCGTGGAAGCCGTCTTTGAGGGCGCGGGTGGTCTCGAAGGGGATGATGCCGCGGCGGCGCTGCTGAACGCCGGGAACATCCAGTTGAGCGAAGACGACAACGTGCTGGTGCAGGGCGTCACGGGCAGCCCGTATGCCATCGGCTACTTCGGGTATGCCTATTATCAGGAAAATGAGGATACGCTGCGCGCGGTGTCCATCGACGGAATCGCGCCGACCGAGGAAACTGCCGAGAGCAACGAATATCCGCTCAGCCGCCCGCTGTACATCTACAGCTCGCCCGTCATCATCCAGGAAAAACCCCAGGTGGCCGGTTTCATCAATTATTACCTGAACAACGTGAATGACGTCATTGGCGATGTCGGTTACTTCCCCGCCAGCGCCGCGTCATTGAACCGCGCCAGGCTGTGGTTCCTGGCAGCCAGCACACCGGCAATGTAAGCGGATCGTTTGTAATAATTCAACCTTAAAGTCCCTCCTGTGCGAAGCCTCCCGTAGGGGCGCTTGCGGGGAGGGATTTAGGGTGGGGTAGGCGCACCTTGTCCCTACAAATTTAAATAATGATTAAATCTTCTTAAAGAATACTTCTAAATAATGAAATGCTTACAACTGCCTGCTAAAATAACCTTGTGAACGTTGCAAGCACTCAGTATACGAAACCTTCAAGGATAGAAAACCCGCGTATGCAAGCCCAATTGAATGTTCAGCGCAAAACCGATTTACTCGCCACAACCCGGCGCGAGTCGGTTGAAAAAAAGACCGCCCTGCTGCGGCGTCCCCGTATCGGCGAGGATATTATTCGTGTCCTGCTGCTGATTTGTGGCGGTTTTTCAATTGTGACCACCCTGGGTATTTTACTGGTGTTATTCGGCGAGTCGCGGTTGTTGTTCAGCAGCCCGGATTTCAGCCTGGCCGAATTTTTGACCACTACCACCTGGCAGCCCCAGGCCGGTCAGTTCGGCATCTGGCCGCTGCTGCTGGCGACCATCATCACCAGCCTGATTGCCATGCTGGTTGCCATTCCGCTGGGTTTAGGGGCGGCCATTTACCTGAGCGAATATGCCAGCCCGCGCGCCCGCGCCCCTCCTTTCGCC
>CALMDI010000643.1 GCA_937864975.1 uncultured Chloroflexota bacterium
AATGGCGCGAGTTGTGTTCGCTTTCCCCCACCCTAAATCCCTCCCCCACAAGGAGGGAGGGACTTGCAAGCCGTTTTGGCTCCCCTCCCTCATATTGGGGGAGAGGGGCTGGGGGTGAGGGGTTGAGCCAAAGCAAGACCTTTTGACCCTTTACTAACTAGCACCAATGGTCGCCGGGTTACCCCTACCATAAAATGGTCGACGTAACCGGCGCTGGGTTGCAGACACGCCCTAGTCGCCTGCCTGCCGGTAAACGCCGCCGGCAGTTGTCAGCGCGTGTGCGTGTAAGGGAAGGGTGACGGTGAACGTCGTTCCGATGCCGACCTGACTCTTGACGTCGATGGCGCCGCGGTGAGCATCGACCGCCTGCTTGACAATCGCCAGTCCAAGCCCGGTGCCCTGGGTCGCGCCGACGTTTCGGGCGCGGTGGAACACCTGGAACAGATGCGCCTGATCCTCGTCGGGAATGCCGATGCCGCTGTCGCGCACTTGCAGGCAAAGCGTCTCCGGTGAATACACCAGCGCCACGTCGATCACGCTGCCGGACGGCGAATACTTGACCGCGTTCGACAGCAGGTTGGCGATGATCTGGCGCACCAGCGAGGCGTCCATCAGCGCGGTCACGGGCGCGCCCTCGCGGGAATAGCGGATATGATGGCTGCGCGCGATGTTTTCGACCTCGCCGATGACCTCCTGGGCGATTGCCTCCGGGTCGATGGGCGCGGGAGCGAAGCGCAAGCCGACCGTCTCGGCGCGGCTCAGCGTGAGCATGTCGTCCAGCATCAGCGTCAGACGCTTGATCTGGGTGTGGATGCGTTCGTAATGCTCGCGCTTGCGCTCGTCTGACAGGCGTTCGGGATAGCGTTCCAGCAAATCGGTTGACGTCTGAATCGACGCCAGCGGCGTGCGGAACTCGTGCGTCACCATCGACGCGAACCGCGACTTCAACTCGTTCAGCTCGCGCTCCTTATCCAGCGCGCGGCGCAGATTTTCTTCGGCGCGCTTGCGCTCGGTAATATCGCGCAGGCTGTAGATCACCGTCCGCATGTGCGTGTCGTGCTGGAGCAGGGGGGCGATGGCGACGTCGGCGTCGAACACCGTTTCGTCCTGCCGCCGCATCGAAAGCTCCACGCGAACCGGCTTGAGCGTGGTTTCCACCTGCCGCAGCGCCTTTGTGAGCAGCGCGGCGTGCTCCGGCTCGACCAGGTCGGCGAGCGAGCCGCGCGGCGCGACGCTTGCCGAATAACCGAGAAGCTGGAAGAACGCCGGGTTGACCTGCTGAATCGCGCCTGACAGCGTTGCCAGCGCAATGGCATCGCTGCTGCTGTCGAGGATTGCCTCGACCTGTTCTTTCGCCTGCTGCATTTCCGTCGTGCGCTCGCTGATGCGCTGCTCAAGCCCTTCCACGTACAGCGCGAGCGCGTCTTCGGCGCGGCGGCGCTCGCTCGTTTCCAGTTCCAGGTGCTTGGCAAGATCGCGCAGTTCCAGCTTGGCGCGCATTTCAAACAGCGCTTCGCGGGCAAACAGCGCGCCGAGCGTGCCGACGAAGAAGATGTATCCGATCCGCACCAGCATCTCGGTTTCATGACCCGCCAGCTGGCGGAAAATGACGACGAGCGCGAGATAGCTTGCCGAGTACGTCGCTGCCGCCAGCATCGTTTCCCGGAAACTGTAC
>CALMDI010000644.1 GCA_937864975.1 uncultured Chloroflexota bacterium
GATCATCTGGCGACGGCGATCTCCGAGCGTATCCGCCGGCTGGCGCAGATCGAGCGGCGACTGCTGGACAGCGGCGGGTTCAACAGCATGAGCCGCACGCAGAGCCTGAAAACGCGCCTGCAAACCTATCATGACCGGATCAAGTCTGCCGCGCCGGGGTATTCCAGCTTCTTCGACGCCGTCAAGGTGGACGCGGTCGAGCTTGACCTGCTGTATGGTTTCGACGAGCTTCAACTCGTCTACGCCGACCGGCTGGCGGGGGCGCTGGACACGCTTGAAACCGCGGTGAAGGCGAAGCAGGGTGTGGACGAAGCGCTCGACGCGCTGGACGACCTCGTGCGCGAAGCGAACGAAGCCTATGCGAAGCGTGAAGACACGCTTCTCAACCTGACCTTATCGGCATAACGCAGCGAGACAAAACAGAGGAGAACGAGCATGGCGCGGATTATCGACGTCATCGATCATGTCAACATAGCAGACGACGAGCTTGCCTACCGAGAGCCGCAGCAGGGCAGCGGTGACTGGCGCATGGGGTCGCAGGTCATTGTGGGCGAAAGTCAGACGGCGGTGTTCGTGCGCGGGGGCGAAGCGCTCGACGTGCTCGGACCCGGACGGCACACGCTGTCCACCGCGAACCTGCCCATTCTCGCGGGGCTTATCGGCTTGGCGACCAGCGGGCGCACGCCGTTCACCGCCGATCTGTACTTCGTCAATATGAAGGATTTGCCACAGGTTGGCTGGGGAACAAACCCGCCGGTTGTGCTGGAAACCCCCGGCAAGGGATTGGGCGTCGTTCTGCTCATTACCCACGGCGTCATCGACATCAGCATTTCCGACCCGCTGCGCTTCGTCAAGCAGTATGCGGTCGGCAAACCCATCACACGCCTGCGCGACATCAAAGACCGTATCCAGACGATGCTGCTTGGCGAGATCACCGAGCTTCTGCTGGCGGCGAATGTGGCAAGCGTGCCGGACGCGAACCGCATCCTCGGCAACCTCGAAGGCGCGCTGCTGGCGAAGGTCAACGAGAAGTTCGAGGCGCTTGGCTTTCGCATCAAGGCGTTCGAGGCGTCGCCTTTCACGGCGAAAGAAGGCGTCTCGCTGGATGAGTTACGCAATTACATGGATCTCGACATGTGGGAGCGCGTGCAGCGGCTGAACATCGCGCAGAAGGCGGCGGAAAATCAGGGCGTCGGCGGCGCGCTGGCGGGCGCGGGCGTCGGCTTTGGGGTCGGGCAGCAGATTGGCTCGGCGCTGAACCCCGATCTCGCGGACATGCAGCGCCGCCTGACAGAACAGCAGATGCAGATGCAGCAAATGATGATGAACATGATGCAGGAACGCGGCGGTCAGGGCGAGCAGGCGTCGGCGCAGGCGTCTTCCGCCAACCCGCAGACCCGCGCCGACATTCAGGCGCTGCTCGATCAGCTCGACTCGCAGCTTGCCTCCGGTCAGATTTCCGAGGCGGTCTATTCGCGGCTGGTCGACAAGTGGCAGAAGCGGCTGGAAGAACTCGGTTAACTTTGAATTGTGTAGGGGCGGAGTGCGCTTCGCCCCTGTCCGTTGAACCCCTATCCCCCCGCCCTCGCGCGGGGTTCCCGCCAAAGGCGGGAACTTTAGTCTGCCGAAGGCAGACCCCCTGAGCGCCCGTAAACGGAGCAAGGGAGCCGTTGCGATTAATCTCCGAATTGCGTGACCAATCCCAAAGACACTGTGTCAAGAGAGCAAGCTCAAAGTCCCTCTCCGTTTACGGGGAGGGATTTAGGGAGGGGTTTCAAAGTAGGTTCGAGACCGTACATGGCTTAAGTGGACGCCTATAGCGCGAACCACCGATTCGCCCCTATGACGTGAGCGTAATCGAACCAAGCTCCACGGCGACGCCTCCGTCTATCGCCAGCCGTTCGCCTGTCGCCGGGTCATATAAGCCTGCGATCAGCGTGTAATCTCCCGCCGCGACCCCTTCGAGCGGCAGCATGTATACGTCCCGATAGAGCGTATCAATTTCCCAAACCATCGTGTCGGCACGTCCTTCCTGCGGGAACTGGTCGTCCTGCGTCCACAGCGGGGAGCCGGTCGCCGGATTCGGCGCGCCGATCAAGTGGACGAACGCTTTTAGCGGCGCGTCCGTTTGGTCAAGCGGACGCCAGTACAGCCACACCGTCAGCGGATGCGCCGGAATCTCGCTCTGCAAAATCCTTGTACCTGCGAGTTCCGCGATGCCGTCGAAACGCGCCAGCGGAGCGCCAGCGATTTCAGACGCTTCAACCTCCCACGGCTTATATTCCTGAGCGCGGATACCGCTCACGGGCGTATCGCGCACAAGCTGCATGTTGTCCGCGAACCACCGCTCGACAATCCCGGCGCTCGCCCAGTCAGGGAACGTTTGGGCGACCAGCCACATGCTGTCGTGCGTCGTGCGGTCGGCGTCCAGAAGGCGGGTAATTTCGTCCGCCGTTTGATCGGGGTTCGCGGGAAGCTGCTTGCGATCCGACGCGAGCTGGTAGGCGTCAAAATAAAAGTTATAGGCTTCGTCGGCGGCGGCTTGAATGATGATGTCATTCGATGTGACCTTGGGCTGTAAATACGCCATCAGCGCGCGCCAGTCGGGGGATTTCGCGTAGTCAGTGTAATAAATCGTCAGGCTGTAAAGCGACAGGCTGAGCCACACGACGACGGACGCAATCGTTGCGATACGAATCGCAGGCGTGTTCAGCCGCCGCGCCGCCGCGACCGCTCCGGCAATCAACAGCACAAATGCGGACGTGACCGCGAGGACGTAGCGTGGCTCGAAGACGTTCAGCCGCAGCGCCACCACGCCGGGCAGCAGCGGCGGGATGACGACGAGCAGGGCAGGGAGAAGCGCGGCTTTCCAGCGCCAGCGCCACAGCATGGCGGTCGTCACCACCAGCACGACCAGCGCGAGCAGCGCTATCCACGGCTGCGCGGTCTCTGGCAGTGTCACGCCAAACGTCAGCGTCGGCAGGAAGTTCGTCCAGTAGCGTTCCAACTGGAGGCTGCCGGTCGTACCCCCGTAGCCGCTTCCGGTGAGCAAGCGCGGCTGCAAATACCACGGCGCGAGCAGGAGTCCAATGACGACCTGACTCGCGATCCAGCGGATGAACAGCGCGCGGTCGTGACGATAGACGATGACCACGTACAGGTTAAGCGCAAGCAGCACGAACAATTCGAGGTAATACATGTACGCGGCGGCGCTGGCGATGAGAACGTACAGCGCCCAGTCGATGAGACGGCGGCGACGCAGTGTCACCAGCGCCAGCCACAACGCTGAATAGCCGATAGCCGTGCCAACATCCAGCACGTCTTTGGCTTGTACAGGCAGCGCAAGAGTATAAAGAAAGTGCCCCTGCATCGGCCCGATAATAGGCACGCTTTCACGCGCGGCGTGAGCCTCCATATCAGCGAGAACACCTTCGCTCCTGGGGGTCAGGCCCAACATGTAATCTTCGATAGCAGGGTCGGTTATGCCGAAGTGTTTCATAGGTTGGTAGCCGGTGACCGGTAACTGGTTAATAGCAAAGATCGTAACACAGAGGCACAAAGATTCTCTAAAGTTTTAGAGACTACGCATTACTAACTCGTCACTCGTCACTCGTCACTCGTCACTCGTCACTCGTCACTCTCACCCACCACTCTCACCTCTTCACCTACCAACCGCCATACGAGCGCCCGCACCATGTCGGGGTCGGCGCTGGTATAGACGGTGAGGTTT
>CALMDI010000645.1 GCA_937864975.1 uncultured Chloroflexota bacterium
GCGGCTAGCTCGCCTTTGAGGGTCAAGTTGCGCAAGAGTTGGATTGAGATGGGGTGGACGCTGATGATGGCGTCGGCTTGGGCCGTCTTAATCATCGTCTCTAGATCAGACATAAGAGAGCGTTCCATTAGGCCGAGTAGTTTGCTGCCGCCGCCGGGGTCACTGACATCGCCTGTATTGCTGCTCTCGTAGATAAAGCGGTAGAGCAGCGGGGCGCGTTCGCTCAAGCTTTCGTACCACAGTTTCATGGCCTGACGCAGGACCGGGCCAACGTGGTCGAGGATGTCCTCGATACGGCATTCGACATCGGGGTAGCGGCTGAAAGCTTCGCCGAGGGCGTTGGCTGCACTCTGGTGGCCGGTGCCGAGGGAGGCGTGTAGAATCAATATACGTCGCATAGGTTACTCTGGTAACTCGCCAAAACGCTCGCGGTAACGCGCGAAATCGTCGTAGTTGTCTTCCAGCGTGTCGTGAATGTCGATGGGGTAGTCGATGGCGTTGACGACGCCGCACGCCGCGCCGCTCTGCGCCTGGCTGATGGATGGCGCGAGCACGGCGAGCATTAGAACGATCAGGCGAGCGGGCTTCACCATGAGTGATCAGCGCGGAGTTGATTTAGAAATCGTGATACGGGGGGCGATCATGCGGCGCGGAAACCTGACATACCAACGGATAGGCTTACTTATACCGTATTGCCGTTCGATTGAGAAGGCGATTAATCCGACGCCAGGCTGTTGAACGCGGTGACCAGCGCCGGCTCGTAGGTGGCAAGGGGCAGTGCGCTGCCCGGCTCGCCGCCGCTGCGGACGACCTGCGCCAGCACCGCGACTTCCATCCCTAGCTCGCGCGCCAGCGTCAGGCACGGGCTGAGGAACCGCCCGACGACGTGACCGCCCGCGCGCGTCCAGAAGGCGGCTTCGGCGGGGGTTTCCAGGCGCGTATTGCTGACGCACACGTAAACGCCGCGCCGGAAAGTACGCGCGGAAACCGAGCCTGCGCCCACTGTCAGCGCGTCGCGGCTTGCCGGGTCAAACGGCGGCGTCTGTTGCGCGTAGCCGCCCGCTTTCTCGCTGAAGTAGGTGTAATGCTGCCCGCGCGTGCCGTCGATGTAATCGTCGGGAACCAGCCAGTCGCCAACATCCAGCAGCGGCGACAGCGCGCCGACCGACTCGCACAGCCAGACGTGCGTCACGCCGAGGTCGCGCAGCGCGCGAACCGTCGCGCGTGGGTCTGCCGTTTCGGGAGCGCAGACCAGAACGCGGCGGCTGCCGACGCTCAGCGTCGCAATCGACGCGGAATCGCCAAACGCCGTCGCGTGGCATTCGCCCTGCTGAAGCGTGTCGGTGAGAATGGCAATGTGGGTCATACGTCCGGCTGCGTCGAGCGCAGAACGCGCGCCTCACCGGACAGGGTGAACCGCTCGATCGAGGCGGGCACGAGCAGCGTTTGCCCCTTCTCAAACGCAACCTGCACGCCCGCGCCTTCGACCATGCCGCTGCCTTCGATGCAGGTCAGGATGTCGAAGCGCCGGCGCGGGGTATCTCCGAACGCGCGCGGCTGCCCGTCGTGCAGGCGGTAAAGCTCGGTCTGGAAATAGGCGCAGTGGAACAACGGAATCACATCCCGGTTCAAATTGCCCGTGTGACGTATTTCCGGCAGGCGATCCAGATTCGCGACGGCGAGGCTCTTTTCGATGTGAAGCTCGCGCGGACTGGCGTCCAGCCCAAGCCGCCCCCAGTCGTAGAAACGGTACGTCAGGTCGGAGGACTGCTGGATTTCGTAGATCAGGATGCCGGGTCCGAGCGCATGAATCGTGCCCGCGCCGATCAACAGGATATCGCCTGCCGTCACAGGCGCGTAGACCAGAAGCTGTTCAAAACGCTTCTGCTCGATTGCCTGTCGCAAGGCGTCGCGCGTCGTGCCCGGCTCAACGCCGATGATCAGCCGCGCCCCCGGATCGGCGTCGACGACGTACCACGCCTCGGTTTTTCCGCGCAGCCCGTCGCCAAACGCGCGCGCCTGCTCGTCGTTCGGGTGTACCTGCACCGACAGCCAGTCGCGGGCATCGAGCAGCTTGGCGAGCAGCGGAAAGCCTTCCGTCGGATTGTTGCCGGGTCCGAGGAGCGCTTCACGGTAATCAAAGCACAGCTCGCCCAGCCTCTTGCCCGCGAGCGGTCCGTTCGCTACGGCGGTGGTATCGTGAAGCTCCCACGATTCGCCGTAAGGCTGGTCGGTGGGCAGTTCCTTGCCCAGCAGCGTTGCCAGCTTGCGCCCGCCCCAGACTTTAACGTGAAGCTGCGGCTGCATCAAAAACGGATACAGCGATGGTTTCACAGACGCCCCCATCGGGAATCCGGTCGAGTGCGAGCGATTGTAACAGATAGCGGAGGAAGGTGAGGGGCTTAATCGGGAATCAAACGGGCAGACTTTCACGTGAATTGTCTGCCCGCGGGTTTCCAATCGGCGCGCTTAAAGGATGCGCGTATTATTGTTCCAGCCGCGAGGTGTAATGTCTTCCAGCAGCCGTGTAATGTCCCCGCTCATCCCTTTGGCGATGTCATCGCCGCTAGCGGCAGCTTTGTTCACCCAGCCGCTGGCGGCGCGCAGGGCTGTCCAGAGCTGCTTTGTCTCGTCGCGAGACTGTGTGAGGGCGGCAGGTTCAAAGTCGAAGCGTTCGACAAGCTGGTTGTAGCAAACGAAGGCGAGCGAGATGGCGAGCGTGACGACGAGTTCCAGGTTTTCGGCATCCATCTCGGCGAATTGTGGGTTATCCTTGGTCAGTCGTCCGATGGTCTCGATGCTCAGACACATCCGCAGCGTCGCCTGAAGGCGGTCAAGCTGGTCGCTCCACATGGTGCCGTTTTCTTCGGTGGGCAAATTACGGATCACGTCGCGCATGGCGAGCGCGACGGTCTCAAAACTGATTCCGTCGATGCCCTGCATGTCGAGGCTGAAATTGATGAAATCCTGGAAGGGGTTATGACGTCGTTCGGCTTCTTCTGCCATGATTCGCTCACCGGCATAAACTAGGAACGAGCAAAAAACCAGTGCTCGTCTGGAGTATGAGGAGGCGACAGCGTAACAGCGACGAGATTGCAGGTAGACGAGCACTCGTGAACTTAATATAACGTAATGTTTGAAAAAGCGCAATTAAGGACTTTGTTGAGGTCGTCCGCTCTCGCGGCGGTCTGTGCTATGCTGGTTCAGAGCCTGAATTACTGGGGGACTGGTACCCCTGAAATCCATTTAGACTAGTTCGGACGGTGCGCTTTCCGGTCGGCGGTCGCGAACAAACGATTGATTCCGCGGGCTTAACGCTGGCGGGTTGAGCGCGAAGGTGAAATGCATGAGACGCGGAACCCTTGTCGTACTTGTCTTTATTCTTGTCGCCGTGGCGATTGTCGGCGCGAGCCAGTTTCTGCGCGCGCAGCCGCCGCTCGAATTCACCATCGCCGTGAGTCCGCTCGCGGAGCGCTGGGTGCGTGAAGCGGTGAGCGGATTGAATGCTACGCAGCCGATTGTGAACACCACGCGGCGGGTGCAGTTCAACGTCACCGCGATTGACGACATGGCGGTGTGGCAGGACGACCGCCGCGCGCCGTGGACGCCGGAGAATCATCCGGTGGCGTGGATTCCGGCGTCGTCGGCGTCGGTGGACTACGCCGTCAATGCGCGCTTCCCCATGCAGATGGGCGGCGAGTCGATGGCGCGCACGCCGCTGCTGTGGGGC
>CALMDI010000646.1 GCA_937864975.1 uncultured Chloroflexota bacterium
GATATTGACCGGAGCCGAAGCTGCCAACCCATATCTGGTAGCTTCCTGCCAGCGGATACTCGATGGCGACCAGCGGATCCAGTCCGTAGAAATCGTCGCTGCAATAGTACCAGCCATCCGACGCCCGCACGACCAGTGTCGTGTCACTCGTGCTCTCGAAGCTGATGAACAGTTCCTCGGAAACACCCGACCAGTTCAGACGGACGTCGGGCGCGCTGCCAATGAACCCGGCGCATTCGCGTCCCAACTCGGCATAGGCAGACACGCCGCCCCCGCTGGTCACCGCCAGAGCAAGCGGATCGGGCTAAAACCCGCGCTCAGGGAGACGCTTCCACAGGTAGGAACGCCCCAGGGATTAAGTCCGCTCTGCGCGAAGGTCGCGGGAATGGCGACCAGAAGTGCGACAACCACGACCATGAGAACTGACACACGCAAACCGACTGTCTTCATGAGCTTAACTCCTTGTGTGGCACATGCGTTTGCATGTGCGCGTCGTTGAATTAACCTCATTATCCGGCGTTCCCCACGCGGCGTAAATTCGACTTCGTGAGGAACTTCACCCTCATACCAACGATGGAAGCGAGGCTCCACAGGGATTACCTAATTGAGGCGTGGACATAAATCATGCGGCACGCAAAAGGGCTTTGACGCCCAGCCCAAGAGGCAAGTCGTGTTCAAATTGATACAACACCACCAATTGGTACAACACGACTGCGCCCAAGACGAAGAGTTGGGTGCGGCGCAGACCCTTGACGGGGACTTGACCGCCCCATTCGAAGACGTTCTTGAACAAGCTGTTGAACGGCTCAATCGCCTGCGAGCGCAGTTTGTGAAAGATCCGGCGGACTTCAACGCCATCATCGGAATGCGGATACGGCCCGCGACGGGTTGCTACCAACCAGACGCCGCGCTGCTGGCAGACCCGCTTCAGATCGGGCGTATTGTAGTGCGTGTCGCCCAGCAGATAGCGCACTTCAGCGGGCAACTGCGGCAACAAGTCGCGTGCCAGCGTCGCGTCATCGGCAGGCGCTGGCGTCAACTCGGCAGCCAACGGCAGCCAAAGTTCCCCGACCGCACACGCCAAATGCAACTTCCAGCCATACCACCAGCCGTGATAACCGGACTTGGACCAGCCCGCCTCGGTGTCAATCGTGCTGTGCGGCACGATCCCTTGCTCTCGATGCTTTTTGTGCCAGACCCCGCCTTTGGCACGCAAGGGGGTGCTGTCGACCGCCACCGCGCGTCCAGACTGCGCCCACGGTTGCAACACCGCGACCAGGTGACGTCCCAAACAACCGACCAAACCCGGCAAGCTGTCCGGCAGCGCCTGCAAGCGCCGCTCCCAAGTGCGACGGTTAGGAAACTGACCGTTCTCGGTCAGCAAACCGCGCAATTGTGCCGTGAGCGCAGTAGGCTGCTCCAGAAATGCCAGCAGGCTGTAGGCGGTATAGAGCCGACGGATAATCATGATGACCAACGCTTTGACGATGAGCCGATCCGAGTACACTTTTGGCCGTCCGCGTCCCCGAGTGGGCGGTGGTTGGGGGAACGGCAGGCGATCCACCAGCAGCACGAGCGTGACAAGCAAGGCTTCTTCTTGTACCATTCAGTCACTTCCGTCGTGTGAACGTTTGGCGACTGAAATACTACGGAAGCCACCGCGCTCTGGCTAGTCTAGGGCGCGGTTCGCTTATTTTGATTTATGTCCACGCCTCACTTAATTACCTGAGTTTACTTCTGCGCCTTTGCGACCTTTGCGTCTTTGCGTTAACTCTTTAAGGCATTAAAGTCCTCTGTTGCTCTGTCTCGCTCAGGGGGTCGGCGCAAAGCGCCGACTGCGGAGCGGTTGTGCCCTCGTTCGCCCGACAGCCAAAGGCTGTCGGGTCTAGACGCCGCTGAAGCGGCGCGAACGGGGCAAACCGAAGTTCCCGCCAAAAGCGGGAACCCCGCGCGTGTTGCTCTGTGTTAAGTTTTTGCCTTATCTTTCGAGGCTTGACGCAATGACAATCACCATCCTTGGACTCGGTCCCGGTCACGCCGAGGATCTCACGCGGCGGGCGTGGCGCGCGCTGGAAACCGCGCGAACAGTCCTGCTTCGTACCCAGCGCCATCCCTGCGTTCCCGATTTGCCCACCGGACCCGATTACCAATCTTTTGACGAGATTTACGAGGCGACCGACTGCTTTGAAGATGTCTACGCCGCGATTGTCGAGCGCGTGCTCGAAGTGGCGCGCGTCGGTGATGTCGTCTACGCCGTTCCCGGCGACCCGCGCGTTGCCGAATCGACTGTGACCGGGTTGATCGAACGGGCGCGGGAGGAACGGATTGCGGTCGATCTCGTCATCGGCGTTAGCTTTGTCGAGCCGACGCTGGCGCTGCTCGGCATCGACGCCCTCGACGGCTTGCAGCTTGTGGACGGGCTGGACGTGGCGCGGATGCACCACCCGCCGCTCAACCCGGATTTCCCCGCGCTGCTCGGACAGGTCTACAGCCGCACCGTCGCGTCCGATGTCAAGCTGACGCTCATGAACGAATACGCCGACGATTTCCGCGTCGCGCTCGTTCACAGCGCGGGCACGCCGGAAGCCCGCGTCGAATGGCTCCCCCTCTTCGAGATCGACCGCAGCCAGTACATCCATCACCTGACCTCACTCTACGTTCCCGCGCGCGGCGGCATGTCCTCCTTCGAGCAGTTTCAGGAGATCATCGCTCATCTTCGCGCGCCCGAAGGCTGCCCGTGGGATCGCAAGCAGACGCACGCCTCGCTGAAAAAATACCTGCTCGAAGAAGCCCATGAAGTCCTCGAAGCCATCGACAGCGACGATCCGCAGGCGTTGAGTGAAGAACTGGGCGACGTGCTGCTGCAAATCGTCCTGCATACGCAGATTGCCGTGGACGAGGGCGAATTTCACATGGGCGACGTGCTGACCGCCATCAACCGCAAAATGGTGGCGCGGCATCCACACGTCTTTGGCGATGTTCGCGTCGATACGGCGGACGACGTCGTGACCAACTGGGAAGCGATCAAACAGCAGGAGCGCGCGGAAAAAGGCGCGGAGCGTCAGTCGCTGCTGGACGGCATCCCGAAGGGCTTGCCCGCGCTTCTCCACGCTTACGACGCTCAGCAGAAGGCGGCAAAGGTCGGCTTCGACTGGCATCACGTCGCGGATGTCGTCGCCAAAGTCCGCGAGGAGCTGGACGAAATCGCGGCGGCAACGAGCGACGAAGCGCGCGCCGAAGAAATGGGCGATTTCTTGTTCGTGATCGTCAACTGGGCGCGCTGGCTCGGCGTCGAGCCGGAAACCGCGCTGCGCGCCGCAAATGCCAAGTTCTACCGCCGCTTTCGCTTTATCGAGCGGGCGCTTGCCGAGCAGGGCAGGTCGCCCGCCGACAGCAATCTGGACGAAATGGACGCGCTCTGGAATCGCGCGAAGGCGGCAGGGCTTTAGACAGTTTTGAACAGGACGTCGAACGGCGCTTGGAACGTGGATGCGCTGCCTTTTTGCGGTTGCATGGCAGACATTCAGTTGTCACCGTGGAGCATGGAAAGTGCTCGACTTTTCTCGTCTGGAAGAGCTTATACAGCGCGAGATGGCTGCGGCAATCGTACCAGGGCTGGCGCTTGCCATCGTCCGCGGGGACGAGGTTGTGTACGCGCGCGGTTTTGGCGTCAAGGAGAAAGGCGGCACTGCGTGCCCGGTCACGCCGGAAACGGTGTTTCGCATCGGCTCGGTCACCAAGCCGATGACGGGAACGATGATTCTTCGCCTGGTCGAAGCGGGTATTCTCGACCTCGACGCGCCCATTACGGACGCCGTCCCGTGGCTGACCGTTGGGGAGCCGAACGTCGCCGCGCAGATTACGCTGCGAATGCTCTTGAGCCACACGGCGGGGCTGCCGACCTTGCTCCATTACACGCCGTCCCCCGGCGTCAACACGCTCGAAGACTACGCGAGGATCGTCATTCCCCGCCTCAAGCTCGTCGTCCCGCCGGGAACCGCCTATGCCTATAGCAATCCCGGCATTAACCTCGCCGGTTACATCGCGGAAGCCGTCACGCAGACGCCCTATGGCGACCTGATGCGCGAGTGGGTGTTCGAGCCGCTTGCCATGCGCCACACGACCTTCGATCCGCTCATGGCGATGACGTATCCGCTCTCGCAGTCCTTTGTGCTCGACGCCAAGGCGCAGCCTTACGTCAAGCGCCCGTTTATCGACAATCCCGCCGAGTACCCCTGCGGTTTCGCCATGTCTACCGCGCTCGACCTCGCCAATTTCGCGCAACTCCATCTGAATAAAGGGTCGTTCAAAGGCGAGCAAATTCTTCGTCCGGCGACCATCGACGCGATGCACGCACCCCACGCGCCGCTGATGACGCCCGACGAGCGCGCCTACGGCTTGACCGTCCGCACGCGAACCTACAAGGGCGTTCGGCTGGTCGGACACAACGGCGGCATCGCCAAATACGGCGCGGTCTGGCTGCTCGCGCCCGACGAACAGATCGGCGTCGTCATGCTGTTCAACCGCGCGCCGGGGTTCTGGGGCGCTGCCGACGCGATTTCGTCCCACGTCCTCGACCGCCTGCTCGACCTGTCCGAAAGCGTGCCGCTGACCCCCATTGTCGCGCCGGATCGTTCGCCCTGGCGAGCCTACGAGGGAAGTTACCTCGGCAGCGGCGCGGGGCTGGCAGTTATCGCGGCTGCCGACGACTGCCTGATGCTGACACTCAACGGCGAGGCGATCCCGCTGGACAGAGTCAGTGGGGATTGCTACAGCGGTCGAAAGCCCGGTGGCGGCAGCGTGTCGGTCGGCTTTTTGCCGGGTGCGGCAGATCAAACCAAGTATCTTATGATGGATGGGATGCTCTGCGCCCGCTTCGACCAAGCGACAGCACCAGATGTCGGTACGTGGGCGGAGCACGCGGGGATATATCGCGGCGATATCGACATCTGGACGCTGCGCTTCGCGGACGGACAACTGCTGATTTATTCGGATGACGAACGAACCGAAGTGCCCTGCATCCCACTGGACGAACACCGTTTCGCCTGCGCCTTCGGGCTGTTTGAGTTCGCATGTGATGCGAATGGACGCGCCGTCGCACTGCGCGGCGGCGGGGGCGAGTGGCGCTTCCAACGGGTAAACGTGCCGTGAGCGAACAGCAGGCTGTTCTCGAAGGGCTGATCTCGGTGATGGCGGCGCTGCGTGCGAACAGCCGACCGATTCACGCGATTTATGTTCGGCGCGACAGGCATGAGCGCGAGCTTGCCGGGTTGATTCGTGACGCGAAAAACGCGAACGTTCCCCTTGAACGTGTTTCGCCCGACGTGCTTGACCGGCAAGCGCAGGGCAAATCGCACGGCGGCGTGATCGCGCTGGTCGGCGCGCGGCGTTTCGTCCCGCTCGACGCGCTCCTGGGCGAAAATCCGCGCCCGCTCGTCGTGATGCTCGACGGCGTGGAAGACCCGTATAATTTCGGGCAGGCGGTGCGCGCCTTTTACGCCGCCGGAGCCGATGGGCTGGTCGTGCGCCCGCGCAACTGGATATCGGCGGCGGGCGTGGTGGCGCGTGCATCCGCCGGGGCGTCGGAACTGATTCCGACGGCAGTTAGCGAAACGGCGGCGGATGCGGCGGTGTTCTTTCAATCACGCGGACTGACCATCGCCTGCGCCGACAAGGACCGCGCCGTGTCGATCTACGACGCCGACCTGACCGCGCCGCTGTTCCTGCTGGTGGGCGGAGAGAAACGGGGCGTCACGCGCTCCTTTGCCGACCGCGCCGACATTCGCCTGCGAATTCCCTATGGGCGGCGCTTCGCGCAGGCGCTGGATACGACCTCGGCGGCGGCGGTGCTGGCATTCGAGATCATGCGCCAGCGGGGCACAATGATTTAAGAGGCGGGGCTTGTGAAACTAAAAATCTCGCCGCGTGGACGAGATTTTCATGTGTCGGGGTGCACGGACTCGAACCGTGGACCTCAGCGTCCCGATCGCTGCGCGCTACCAGGCTGCGCCACACCCCGTGATAAGCGAGAAGTGTACTGGATCGCGGGAGCAAGATCAAGAGTGAACTTAATATGAGCCATCCGATCACGTTTCAGGATCGCGTCCGCGCCACGGCGGGCGGCGTTGTCAACGGGGCGGGCGCGGCGCTGCATCGCCTCGGCGTCCACCCCGATGTCGTGACCGTCGCCGGGCTGGTGGTCGTCCTCATCGCGGCGGTGTTTATCGCGCGCGGGCAGTTTCCGCTTGCGGGCGTCATCCTCGTTCTCGGCTTGCCGCTCGACGCCGTCGACGGCGCGGTGGCGCGGGCGATGGGGCGCAAAGACCGGCGCGGCGCGGTGCTCGATTCGACGCTCGACCGCTACGCCGATGGCATCCTTTTCAGCGGATTCGTCTATTACTTTGCGGCTCGGGATGCGTTAGACTACATGCTCCTGGCGCTGGTCGTCCTGGTCGCGAGTTTTGTGGTAAGCTACGTGCGCGCGCGCGCCGGGGAAGCCGGGCTAGCCGTGCGCGTTGGCTTGCTTGATCGCCTCGTGAGAATGCTCATTCTGATCGTCGCCCTGCTGATCCCGGCGCTACTGGTTCCGGCGCTGTGGATCATGGCGCTGGGGGGCGTGTTCACGGGGTTGCAGCGGTTATGGTACGTCTATTCCCATCTGGATAGAGAGGTTTAAACATGGAGTTTGAACGCGAATTTATTGTGATCGGCAA
>CALMDI010000647.1 GCA_937864975.1 uncultured Chloroflexota bacterium
GGCGCATAGGGTTGAAGCCAGGTGCTCTCGAAAAACGCGACGGCGAGCGTTGGAAACCGCCGCCGCGTGCTTTGCGTGCTTCGGTCGGTGTTAAGCGTATGCGGTCCCACGATGCCGACGTCGGGATTTGTATCCATATACCCAACCATTGTGGTCAGGGCATTGCCGGTAACTTCCGTGTCGGGATTCAGCAGGAAAAGGTAACGCCCCTGTGCCTCGCGCAAGCCGAGATTGTTGCCGCGGGTAAACCCGACGTTATCGGGCTGCGCCAGCACCTTTACCTGCGGATAGCGCTCGCGCAGCATCGGCACCGTCCCATCCTGACTGCCGGAATCGACTACGATTATTTCCACCTGAAGCCCGTCCGAACTGCCGCCGCCGTCGAGCGGACTGCGGAGGATGCTGTCCAGGCAGGCGGATAATAAGCCAGCCACGTTCCAACTGACGATGATGATAGACAGGTCGATCAAGCGAGGTTACCCGTTTGGGTGCGCGCCCGAATACGCCAAGGCTTGAACAAAGTTTACACACTTCCATCGCCGCGATCACACTTTGGTTACATATTGGCGTCAGACTGAAGCTTGTACGGTAGAACCATAGGAGATGGCAGTATGAAGCAGTGGAGAGGGTTTGCAGTGGTTGCAACAGTCCTGATCGTCGGCGCGGGCATTGCCGCCGCGCAGGACGTGACGGTGCCCGCGCGACCGGGCATGAACGTGATTGACGCGGCGCTGGAAGCGGCAGCTGCGGAAACCGGTTTGACCGTCGAAGAAGTTCGCGCGCAACTTGGCGAAGGCGTCACACTCGCGGAGATCATTGAGGCGAATGACGGCGACACGCAGGCGGTGATCGACGCGGCGGTGGCGGCGGCGAACGCGGAGATCGATACGGCGCTTGACGCCGAGACGATTACCGAGGCGCGCGCCGAGAGTCTGCGGGATCGTCTTGAGAGCGCCATCACGGGCGCTGTGAATGGCGACCTGCGAATCCAGCAGTTTCGACGGGGCTTCGGGCGCGGCGGCGAGCGCGGGTTTGGCTTCGGCGGGCGCGGGTTCGGGCTGCGCGGAGCGCATTTCGGCGTACCGGCGCTGACCGATGCTATTCTGGAAAGCACCGATCTGACCGTCGAGGACGTTGCCGAAGGGCTTCGCAGCGGTTCCACGCTCGCGGAGCTAATCGCCGCGGCGGGTGGCGACGTCGAGGCGGTCGTCGATGCGACCGTCCAGCAGATCACGGCGGAAGTTGAAGCTGCCGTGGAGAACGGTCGGCTGACGCAGGAAGAGGCGGACGAGCGAATCGCCGCTCTTGAAGAGCGCGTCCGCGAAGCGCTGACGACCAGCCCGATGGAGCAGCGGATTGCGCGGCAGGTGGCAGCGAGCGCGCTGCGCGATGCCGCCGAGCTTACCGGGCTGGAGCCGCGTGAGATTGTCGAGCAGCTTCAGGCGGGCACGCCTCTGGCGGACATCCTGACCGCGAGCGGCGCCGACGTGGACGCCTTCATCGAAGGCTTGGTCGCCGGCGCGGACGCCCGGTTGAATGTGCTGGTGGTTGATGGTGTCATCACCGAGGCGCGCGCCGCCGAGCTTCTGGCTCAGTTCCGTACGGACATCGAAGAGCGGGTTCGCACGGGAACCCCCGTCTCAATCGACGTCTAATTCCCCGAAAATCCCCCAGTTCCCCCGGCTCAACCCCATTCCCTAAACGGAGTGGGGTTGACTGTTTAAGCCGAAGAGTCGCTCGGCGTTTTCGGTCGTCGCGCGCGCCATTGCTGCCGACGAAATGACGTGCAGCCCGGCAAGCCGCTGGACGATCAGTGGAATGTAGGCAGGCTCGTTGCGTTTGCCGCGGTGAGGCGTGGGCGTGAGATAGGGTCCATCGGTCTCGACGAGCAGGCGGTCGAGCGGGACGCGCGCCGCGATGCGCCGCAGCAGGTCGGCGTTTTTGTACGTAATCGGTCCCGTAAAGCCGAGGTAGAAGCCCGACGCCAAAGCCCGCTCCGCGATGGATTCCGGCGCGGAAAAGGAGTGCATGACGCCAGGGCGCTGGCGCAGCGGCGCGGGCAAATCGCGCGCCCACGTTTCCAGAATCGCGATCACGTCGTCGCTGGCGTCGCGGTTGTGGATGATGACCGGCAAGCCGAGCCGTGCCGCGAGGGCAAGCTGCGCCTCGAATGCCGCGATCTGCACGTCCTTCGGGCTGCGATCCCAGTAGTAATCCAGTCCAATTTCGCCAATCGCGACAAGCTTCGGGTGGTCTGCCAGTGACGCAATCTCGTCCAGCATGGACTCGTGAAAGTCGGCGCTGCTGTTGGGATGAATGCCGAGCGCCCCGTATAGCCCGTCGTGGGCTTGCATGAGCGACACAATTGCGCGGCTCGTATCGACGTCGACGGCGGGGTTGATGATCCGGTTGACGCCCGCGTCGGCGGCGCGGCGCAGCACGTTTTCGCGGTCTTCGTCGTAAGCGTCGAAATTGATGTGGCAGTGAGTGTCGATCATAGTATAGAGCGGTTAGCAGTTAGCGATTAGCAAAAGCTGATATGTTAACTGTGCTACTGGGGTCTTTAGCTAACTGCTAACTGCTAAAAGCTAATCGCTAATGCTGCCCGATATTCGCCTTAATCATGTCGTAATCGGCTCTGACCATCATCTCGATCAACTGCTCGAAGGTGACGGCAGGCTCCCACCCAAGCTGCTTCTGCGCTTTGCCGGGATTGCCGACGAGCACATCCACTTCCGCCGGGCGCATGAAGCGCGGGTCTTGCACGACGTAGTTTTCCCAGTTCAAATCCAAAGTGTC
>CALMDI010000648.1 GCA_937864975.1 uncultured Chloroflexota bacterium
CAGCGAGCGTTAGAGGATCGAACGAAGTCTTATTCCCCCCGCCCCTATGTGGGAGAGGGGCTAGGGGTGAGGGGACTTAAGGAGACACAATGCCAAGAGAACTGAGCATCGCTCAGGCGGTGAATGAAGGCATCCGGGAGGAAATGCGCCGCGACCCGAACGTTGTCCTGATGGGCGAGGACGTAGGCGAATACGGCGGCGTGTTCGGCGTCACGCGCGGGCTGCACGCCGAGTTCGGTGGCGAGCGGGTGCGCGACTGTCCGCTCAACGAGGCGGCGATTGTCGGTTTCGCGATTGGGCTGGCGATCAGCGGCAAGCCCGCGATTGCCGAAATCGAATTCATGGACTTCGTGACCTTTGCGATGGACGCGCTGGTCAATCAGGCGGCGAAGCTGCGCTACTGCTACGGCGGTCAGGTAGACATGCCGCTCGTCGTCCGCACGCCGGTTGCCGCGCAGCTTGGCTTTGGCTCGCAGCACTCGCAGAGTCTCGAAGCGTGGTTCATGCACGTGCCGGGGCTGAAAGTCGTCATGCCGTCGAACGCCTACGACGCCAAAGGGCTGATTAAGACGGCGATCCGCGACCGCGACCCGGTGCTGTTCATCGAGAACGTCAGCCTGTACGGAACCAAAACGGAGGTTCCAGAGGACGAGTACACCATCCCGTTCGGGCAGGCGGCGGTGCGGCGCGAGGGCGACGACGTGACCATCATTGCCCTGTCGAGCATGGCGCCGCTGGCGCTCAAAGCCGCCGACGAATTAGCCCGGCAGGGTATTCATGCCGAGGTCATCGACCCGCGCACGCTCGCGCCGCTGGATATGGACACGATTGTCGCGTCGGTCGAAAAGACGGGGCGCGCGGTCGTCGTACATCTGGCGCATAAGACGGGCGGCGTCGGCGCGGAAATCGCGCAGCAGATTACCGAGCGCGCCTTTGATTATCTCGATGGTCCAGTGGTGCGCGTGGCATCGGTCGATGCGCCCGTTGCCGCCAGCGGGACGCTTGAAAAGGCGCTTTATCCCGACCAGCGGGCGATTGTCGAGGCGTGCCTGTCATTCCGGCGCGCGGACGTGGGAGGCGTGCGTTGACCTTAACCAACCAGCAGCAGATCACCATGCTGCGAAAAATGTGGCTGATCCGCTATTTTGAAGAGGCGGCGATTCGGCTCAACGGCGAAGGTCTGTATCGCGGCTCGACGCATCCCTACATCGCGCAGGAGGCGACCGCCGTCGGAGTCGTGGCGGCGCTGAAACCCGGCGACAAGGCGCTGGCAACCTATCGAGGGCATGGCGCGTACCTGGCGATGGGCGGCGATCCGAGCCGTGGACTCGCGGAGCTTCTCGGCAAGGAAACCGGCGTCTGCAAGGGCAAAGGCGGCTCGATGCACCTGAGCGACGTGAGCCTGGGGTTTATGGGCAGCAATGCCATCGTCGGCGCGCACATTCCCATCGCGGGCGGCGTGGCGCTGTCGCAGCAGCTGGACGGTACGGACAACGTGACCGTGTGCTTTTTCGGGGATGGCGCGTCCTGCGAAGGCGTCTTTTACGAGACCTGCAACATGGCGGCGTTGTGGAATCTGCCGCTGATTCTGGTCGTGGAGAACAACGAGTTTGCCATTTCCACTCACGTCTCGAAAGCCGTCTGCGTGCCGGATATCAGTATCCGCGCGCAGGGCTTCGGGTTTCCCGGCGTGACGATTGACGGGCGCGAGGTCGACGCGGTTTATGCCGCGGCGACCGATGCCGTTCAGCGCGCGCGGCAGGGCGGCGGTCCAACGCTGATCGAGGCGAAAACGGTGCGCTGGACGCGCCACAGCGCGGTCTCGGCGGGGGGTTATGGCTCCGGCTCGGATGGCGAAAAGTGGCGGCAGACCGACCCCATCCCACGCTATCAGGCGGCGCTGGTCAGCCGGGGCATTCTCACGGATGTTGAGGTGACAGCAATTGAAGCCGAGGCTCGCGCCGCGATTGACGACGCGGCGCGGTTCGCGGTCAACAGCCCCGCGCCAAGCCTCGACGCGCTGACGACCGACATGTTCGCCTGAAAGACGGCAAGTATGCATCTAACGAACGACTCGAAGGGAAGCCTCACCCCCAGCCGCTCCCCGATTTCAGGGAGGGGAGCAAGTCAAATGTCCTTTCGCGAACGGGTCGTCGATGCCGCAGCAGTTTTACCGCCCCTGAAATCGGGGGAGGTGGCTCGCCGCGCGAGCCGGAGGGGGTTCCCTGGTTGGGGGAGCAATCATGCTGCATGAAGTCGTTATTCCTATCCTCGACCAGACGACGACCGAGGCGACGCTGGTGCGCTGGCTTAAGCAGGAAGGCGAGTTGGTACGTCAGGGCGAGGTCGTCTGCGAAATCGAGACCGACAAGGCGACGGTCGAGGTCGAGTCGAAAGCCGACGGGACGCTCCGACGCCACCTCGTTCTGGAAGGCACGAGCATTCCGCCGCTGACGGTGATCGCGCTGATCGGTGACCCTTCCGAGCCTTTGCCGGAGGTTGACGCATTCCACCGCGTGCGCGAAGAAAGCCCCGCGACACCAGCGCCGTCGATTGCCGCGCCGCCGGAATCCGAACCCGTAACGCCGTCCTCGGAGCGGATTCTCATCTCGCCCCGCGCGCGGCGCATTGCCGAGGAACACGGCATTGACGTCTCAACTTTGCGCGGCAGCGGACCGAACGGACGCATCATCGAAGACGACGTGATGGAAACGGTGCAGCGGGGAGCGGCAGCGCCCGCAGGCGGTCGCGCGGCGCGGGCAAAAGCGGAGCGTGTCGAGCGCGCCTGGCAGACGATTCCCCATTTCTACACGTCGATCACGGTGGATATGTCGCGCGTCGCGGCGCGCAAAACCGGCGCGCAAACCTACACCGATTATTTCGCACAGGCAATCGCGGCGGCGCTCAGGACGCATCCCGAACTGAATGGGCACTGGACGGAAAGCGGACTCGTGGTGTCGCCCGAAGTCCATCTCGGTCTCGTCGTGCAGGCGGAACGTGGACTCGTCATCCCCGTTTTGCGAAATGTTGAACGGCGCTCGTTGGACGAGCTTGCCGCCGAGCGCGGGCGATTGGTCGAAGCGGCGCGGGCGGGCAAGCTCCCCGCCGATGCCATGAGCGGCGCGACGATCAGCCTGTCGAACATGGGCGCGGGGCACATCGACGCCTTCACCGCGATCATCAACCCGCCCGAAGTGGCGATCCTTTCCGTCGGCAGCGTGCAGACGCGTCCGGTCGTCGTGGGCGACCAGTTGCAGATTCGCCCGACGGCGGCGATCACGCTCGGCGTCGATCACCGCGCGATTGACGGTCGGCAAAGCGCGGCATTTCTGGAAGCACTCAAGCACCATCTGGAAGCGGAATGAACGTTCTCGAATTTGAAGCGAAGGCGCTCCTGAGTGATCTGTCGCTGGCGGTGCCGCGCGGACACACGGTGACGACGGCGGCGGACGCGCGGGCGGCGGCTGAGGCGCTCGGCTCGCCGGTAGTTTTGAAAGCGCAGATTCCCATCGGCGGGCGCATGAAGGCGGGCGGCATTCGCTTTGCCGACACGCCGGATGAAGCGGCAGTGATAAGCGGTTCGCTGCTCGGTCAGTCCATTCGCGGCTTCACCGTCGAACGCCTGCTGGTCGAAGAAAAATTATCCATCGCGCAGGAAGTCTATGTCGCCGCGACCTACGACCCGGCGGCGCGCGTGCCGGTGCTGATCGCCTCGCGTGAAGGCGGCATCGAGATTGAGTCGGCGGGCGCGGTCGTGCGGCGCGAGTTTGCGGCGGGCGCGGCGCTGCCCGATTACGTCGGACGTGAAATCGCGTCCGAGCTTGGATTCAGCGGCGGCGTGATGCTCAAGCTGGCGGCGCTCGTGAATGCCGTCGCCCGCGCGTTCGTACGCTGGGATGCGCTGCTGCTGGAAATTAACCCGGTCGTGCTGGACGCGCAGGACAACTGGTGGGCGGCGGACGCGCATCTGGAACTGGACGACGACGCGGCGTTCCGGCAGAAAGCGCTGCTGGCAAAACTGCCGGTCAGCCGCGAGCTTGCCGAGCGCAAGACCGAGTTTGAGCGGCGCGCGATTGAAATTGATCTGGCGGATCATCGCGGCGTAGCGGGGCGGCTGGTGCCATTCGACGGCGATCTTGGCTTGCTCATTGGCGGCGGCGGCGCGAGCCTGACGGTGCTCGACGCGGTTCTGAACGCGGGGCTGCGCCCGGCGAATTACTGCGAGATCGGCGGCAATCCCAGTGTGTGGAAAATTCAGGAATTGACCAAGCTGATCCTGAGCCAGCCGCAGGTGACGCGCCTCGCGGTCATCATGAACGTTGTCAGCAACACGCGCGTCGATCTGATCGCGCGCGGCGTCATCAAGGGCATTCTGGAAATGGGGCGCGAGCCGAGCGACGTCATTTCGGTCTTCCGCATCCCCGGCTCGTGGGAAGGCGAAGGGCAGAAAATCCTGAGCCATTACGGCGTGCGCTCGTTCGGGCGCGAAACGTCGATCGACGCGGCGATTGAGGCGATCCGCTGATGGCGATCCTCGCTCACGCCGAGACCCGAATTCTGGTGCAGGGGATCACCGGGCGCGAGGCGGCGACGTTCACCGCCGAATCGATTCACTACGGCGCGCGCATCGTGGCGGGCGTCACGCCCGGCAAGCGCGGCGCGGACGTGCATGGCGTCCCTGTCTTCGACACCGTCGCGCAAGCCACGCGCCACTGCCCGGTAGACGCGACGATTATCTCCGTGCCGCCCGCCTTCGTGCTCGACGCCGTGCGCGAGGCGCTGGCGAATGGCATTCGGCTGCTCGTCGTCGTCACCGAGCGCATCCCGCGCGGCGACGTGGCGCAGATGCTGCGCGAGGCATCGACGGCGGGGGCGCGCGTGGTCGGTCCGAACAGTCTCGGCGTCATCACGCCGGGGCAGACACGCATCGGCATGGCGGGCGGCTCGGCGGACGCGGTGCGCCGCGCGTATATGCCGGGGTCGGTCGGCGTGATCTCGCGCTCCGGCGGCATGATGACCGAGCTTGCCAATCTGCTCACCCAATCCGGCATCGGGCAGAGCACGTGCGTCAGCATCGGCGGCGACCCGTTGATCGGTTCGACAGCGCTTGATCTTC
>CALMDI010000649.1 GCA_937864975.1 uncultured Chloroflexota bacterium
TTGCACGAATGATTCGCGTGAGCAGGAGTATTCCGATAATGCAGATCTCGCGTCACTGGCGTATGAACTCACAGCGCTATCGTCTTGAAGGCATACGTTATCAGAACGGAGAAGTCAGCTTGCAGGTTCGCCCGACCCCGCGCTGCAATGAAACCGAGCGGGACGCGCGGACGACCTCATCGACGGCAAAGGCTGCCGGTCCCGCCACCCGCTAAGGTGTTTCGATGACACTCCCACGTAAGCAGGTCGAGCTTCAAGGCGAGCGCTTCGCTTTCTCCGGCACGGGTGAAGTCTACAGCGTGACGACCGTGCAGGAGCCGCCCGAAGGCTTCGAGATGCAATCCCCGTATGTCGTCGCTCTGGTGAAACTGGATGAAGGTCTGATGATTACCGCACAGATCACCGACGTGGATGAACCGGTGCAGATTGGCGACCGGGTGGAAATGGTCACTCGGCGGCTGACGACGGAAGGACCGCGGGGCGTCATCATCTACGGGTATAAGTTCCGCAAGGTGTTACCCCGACAATAGCGAAAGTACCCATGCAAACAAGAGGCGGCTCATCGCGAGCCGCCTTTTTTATTCGCAATGACATGATCCAAAAGCATCCCTCTACGCGATTACACCATCAAATTGCGACTGTTTTAGCACTCTCATGATCAGAGTGCTAGATTTTGCTTGACTCGTAGGGCAATAATCGCTATTTTATCCGTATATGCTTAGCACTCTAGATGATAGAGTGCTAAAACAGGTGATCCGCAGCAATGTTCATTCCATGTGGAAGCGACCATGACCTCAGGGCTGCGCGGGATGCGGATGTTCACGCTGGTCTGGGCGGGTCAAGTCGTCTCCATACTCGGCACCGGCATGACAGGCTTTGGGCTGGCAATCTGGTTATGGGATCGAACCGGAGAAGCCACGCCCCTTGCGCTCCTGGGGGTTTTGTCCGGCATTGCCGGGTTGTTGTCAAAACTGGTCGCCGGACCGCTGGTCGACCGATGGGATCGGCGCCGGATTATGATCGTCAGCGACTTCATCGCCGGACTATCGGGCTTTATCCTGTTTTTACTCTATTCCGGTGGGCGTCTCGAAGTCTGGCATCTCTACGTGCTGTCCGTAATCACGGCATTCGTTCGCACCTTTCAATACCTCGCCTACTCTGCCTCGCTGACGCTCATGGTGCCGAAAGCCCAGTACGCACGGGCACAGGGGATGATTTCGCTCGCGGAATATGCTTCGCTGATCGGCGCGCCGTTTCTCGGCAGCCTGCTCATTTATGCTATTGGGCTGCAGGGTGTTTTGCTCATCGATCTGATGACGTTTCTTTTCGCCGTGGGCATCCTGTTCGCTGTACGCATCCCTCAGCCAACACGCCTGGAAGCAGAAACGCCGAAACCATTGTGGCGCGACTCGCTGCTCGGTTTCCAGTATATCTTTCAGCGTCCGGGACTGACGGGATTGCTCCTCATCACGTTCACCTTCAGCCTGACAGAAGCGCTTGCGTATCCGCTGCTGACGCCGATGATCCTGGCGCGAACGGGCGGCAACGCAGTGACACTCGGCACGATCCGCGCCGTACAGGGCATTGGAGGCGTGGTCGGAGGGGTGTTCCTGAGTGTATGGGGCGGACCGAAGCGGCGAATACACGGCGTGTTGATCGGCATCGCGCTCACCGGGCTGCTTGGCGACGCGGTGCTGGGTGTCGGGCGCAGCCTCCCCGGCTGGATTATCGGCGCGTTCTTCCTTGAGTTCTTTCTCCCGCTGGCGCTCAGCTCCTATCAGGCGATCTGGCACGCGAAAGTTGCGCCCGCCATGCAGGGGCGCGTGTTTGCCGCGCGCGACGCGATGGCAACCCTCGGCGAGCCGGCGTCCATGTTGTTGGGCGGCGTCATGACCGATCAGTTGCTTGAGCCTGCGATGATGCCGAACGGCGCGCTCTCCGGTGTTTTCGGCGGGCTGGTCGGCACCGGACCTGGCGCGGGCATGAGCTTGCTGCTGGTGATCGGCGGTGTGCTGTCGGCAGTCGTCGGGCTGAGCGGCTATCTCTTTCGACGGGTACGCGAGGTCGAAACTCTGCTGCCCGATTACGACGCCGAGGAGCTTGCAGTACAGGGAGCCGCCGATTCCCCACCCTGAAGCCTCGTTCTCAAAAGGGCGAAGGCTTATAAGACTGGCGAGCAAGGCAATCCAATTCGCATTGGCTGTGATAAAATCCATCTGATCTCTCCTGATTGGCTTAAGTGGGGCGCGGGCGCTGGCGCAGATGGCAGGCGACCAAGCTTAGCCGGATATGTTGATGAACACGCTGGTAAATTGTGCCCGGTCTGCGATACACCCTTTTGCCAAAAGCGCCAATCGTAGAACGATCCCGCGCACATGATCCGCGGCTTCGTCAAAGCGAGTCCTTTATGACCCGTTCCAACCGTCAATTTGGACAACAGGGAGAGCAGCTCGCCGCGGCGTATCTTCGAGAACGTGGGTATGTCATTCTGGAAACCAACTGGCGGTGTGTGGGCGGCGAAGTGGATATCGTGGCGCGGCGCGGCGAGACGCTGGTGTTTGTGGAAGTGCGGACGCGGCGAGCCAGCACCACCGAAAGCGCGTTTGAGAGCGTCCAGCCGCGCAAGCAGGCGCGCATGACCACCGCCGCGTATGCGTATCTTGACGCGCATGAAATGGACGACATCCCGTGGCAGATCGACGTCATCGGCGTCGCGCTGTCCTCCACCGCGCTCCCGGTGATTGACCACGCGGAGAACGCGCTTGACTGGTAATCCGCCTCTGATCGTCATCCTCGGTCCAACGGCGGTCGGCAAGACCGGGCTGGCGATGGCGATGGCAGCCGCGCTGGACGGCGAAATCGTAGGCGCGGACAGCCGCCAGACATATCGATATATGGATATCGGCACGGCAAAGCCCACGCTGGAACAACAGCGCAGCATCCCCCATCACCTGATCGACATCGTCAATCCCGACGAGAACCTGAGCGTTGCCGAATACCAGCGTCTCGCGTATGCTGCCATCGACGCCATTCACGAACGCGGTCGCCTGCCCCTGCTCGTCGGCGGCACCGGGCAATACATCACGGCGGTCGTCGAAGGCTGGTCGATCCCGGAAGTGCCGCCCAACCCCACCCTGCGCGCGGAACTCGAAGCCTACGCGGCGGTGCACGGTGCGGAAGCGCTGCATCGCCGCTTGCACAGCGTTGACCCGGCGGCTGCCCTTCGCACTGACTATCGCAACGTGCGGCGCGTCGTGCGCGCGCTGGAGATCGTGATGGAAACCGGGCAAGCTCCTGACTACGCGAAGAAAGATCCTCCCCCATACGCGATTCTCCAGCTTGGCTTGACGATGGAACGAGCGCAGTTAAATGAACGCGCCGACCGCCGGATTGACCAGATGATGGCGGCGGGATTTCTGGATGAGGTTCGCCGCCTGCTGGCGATGGGGTATACGCGCGATGTGCCGTCCATGAGCGGTCTCGGCTATCGCGAGCTGGCGGCGAACCTATCGGGCGAGTGCACGCTGGACGACGCCATCGCCGCGACCAAACGCGCGACGCGCGATTTCATCCGGCGGCAGCAAACGTGGTTTCGCGGTCACGATCAAGGGATTCACTGGATCGACGTCGAGACAACGCCCCCTTCACAGATCATCGATCTGATGACACGCTGGCTGGCAGCGCAAGAGGCATAACATGCGCTTCGTTCGCAATTCCGGCAGCTCAAGTCTGGTCGTGGTGTTGTTCCTGCTGGTGCTGCTGTCCGTGTTCGCCGGACCCAATCTTCTGCCGCGCTTCTTTTCCTCGGTCGTCCCCGGCTTTGACGAAGGCGTGCCGTGCATGTGGCTGCAGCGCGCCAGCGACCGGGGCGATCATCAATCGCTGCTCGGACGCGCCGCCGAAAACCCGATTGCGCTCAGCGTCCGCGCCGCGCCGATTTCCGGCGATCCATCCGGGCTGCTTCCCGTGAGCATCGTCGTCACGAATACCTCGCTCGGCACCGTACCGTTTGTCTTCGATCCGCAGGCAGTCATCGTCGGCGACAATGGCACGAGCGGGGTGGGCTTGATCTTTAACCCGTCCAACACGCTCACCACGGGCTACACGCGCAATGCCGACCCCGCCGCCGTTCCCGAAGCCAACCTGAAACTCCTACAACCCCGGCAAAGCTGCGTCCATCGAGTCGAGTTCCCCAACGGGAACGTGCTGATCGATCCGGCGATTAATGATGGGCGCGCCACAGTGCGCGCGTATTACCGCAATACCACCCGCGGACAAATTCTGCCGACGCCGGGTGATCTGGCGACACCGATTTACCCGGATCAGGGCTTGTGGGTCGGCTACGTCGAGTCGCCGCCTGTCACCATCGGGCTGGCTAGTCCATAGGCGAGAAGCGTGTATAATACCGGCAGAGTGTTGACCTGTTCAGGAGACAATCGATGCCTGAGTCTGGCGCAGATCGCCCCATTCTCATCATTCAGGACGGCGCCCGCGGCGAGCACAAGCAACTGCCGATTCTGAAGGATGAAATCGTCCTCGGACGCGGCGAAGACTGCGACGTCATCCTCGCGGAACGGCAGATTTCACGGCACCACATTAAGATTTACCGTGAAGAAGATACGTATTATGTCGAAGATTTGGAAAGTAAAAATGGCACGTGGTTAAATGGGCAGCAGATCAAAGGCGCG
>CALMDI010000650.1 GCA_937864975.1 uncultured Chloroflexota bacterium
TTCAAGTACGCGCCATTCGTGAATCGTCGGCTGGCGCGATGCTGGTCGTCCACCTGCTGATAGACACGCGGGACGCGATGGGCGCGAATGCCGTCAATACCGCCGTCGAGCATCTCGCGCCGCTGGTCGAAGCCATCACGGGCGGACGAGTGAGCCTGCGAATCCTGAGTAACCTGAGCGACCGGCGCAAAGCCCGCGCCGAGGGCATGGTGCCGGCGGCTGAGCTGGCGACGGACACATTGGACGGCGCTTCGGTCGTCCGCGCGATTGTCGAGGCGGGCGCGTTCGCGGAAGCCGATCCGTACCGAGCGGCGACGCATAACAAGGGGATTATGAACGGGATCGACGCGGTCGTGATCGCAACCGGCAACGACTGGCGCGCGGTCGAAGCGGGCGCGCACGCCTATGCCGCGCGCGATGGGCGCTATACCAGCCTGACGCGCTGGCGGCAGGACGCGGACGGCAACCTGCGCGGGTCGATTGAACTGCCGCTTGCTGTTGGGATTGTCGGCGGCGCGACGCGCGTTCACCCGACGGCGCGGATCGCGCTCAAGATTCTCGGCGTGCAGTCGGCGCGTGAGCTTGCGGAAGTGATGGCGGCGGTCGGGCTGGCGCAAAATCTGGCGGCGCTTCGAGCGCTGGCGACCGAAGGCATCCAGCACGGGCACATGCGAATGCACGCGCGCCAGCTTGCCATCGCGGCGGGCGCGTCAGGCACGATGATTCCGCACGTCGTAGAAACCATGATTAACGAAGGCAATATTCGTCTCGAACGGGCGCGCGCGCTTGTCGAGCAGCATCCAAAGGATTGAGTGATGGATGGATGGACAGGCAACGGGCGACAGCCCGCGACACACCTTCTGCGCCCTGACCGCCAGGTGGGCATCGTCGGCTACGGCGCGTACGTGCCGCGCTTTCGCCTGCCGGGGAGCGAGGTCGCCCGCGTCTGGACAGGCGGCTTGAGCGGCAGCCCGGTGACCGAAAAAGCCGTCGCCGGACCCGACGAGGACGTGACGACTATGTCGATTGAAGCCGCGCGCAACGCGATTGCCCGCGCGCGTATCGACCCAACGATGATTCGCGCGGTGTGGGTGGGCAGCGAAAGCCACCCTTATGCCGTCAAACCGACCAGCACGATTGTCGCCGAGAGCATCGGCACGTCGTCCAACATTCAGGCGGCAGACTGGGAATTTGCGTGCAAGGCGGGTACGGAAGCCGTGCAGGCGTCGATCGGCATCGTCGGCAGCGGCATGGGCAGGTATACGCTCAGCATCGGCATGGACACGGCGCAGTCGCGCCCTGGCGACGCGCTGGAATACACGGCGGCGTCGGGCGGCGCGGCATTTCTCATCGGTCCCGCCGAGGAATCCGTCGCGCTGTATCAGGGCAGCTACAGCTTCGTGACCGACACGCCCGATTTCTGGCGGCGCGCGGACGAAGCCTATCCGAGCCACGGCGAGCGTTTTACCGGGGAGCCTGCCTACTTCAATCACACCCATTCGGCAGCCCAAAAATTGATGGACATGATGGGCACAACCGCGGCGGATTACACCTACGCCGTGTTTCACCAGCCGAACGTCAAGTTCCCGCAGCGCGCGGCGTCGCTGCTCGGCTTCAAGGATGAGCAGATCAAAACGGGCTTGCTGGCGGGCGAAGTCGGCAACGTCTATTCCGGCTCGTGTATGCTCGGCTTGACCGCCATTCTGGACGTCGCGCAGCCGGGCGACCGAATTCTGATGGTGAGCTATGGCAGCGGCGCGGGTTCGGATGCCTTCGACCTGCGCGTGACGGACGCCATTCGCGGCGTGCCGGAACGCGCGCCCAAAACGCGCGACTACATTGCCCGGCGCACGGCGATTGATTACGCCACCTACTGCCGCTATCGCGGCTTGCTGAGGGACTAGAGCCATGCGAGACGTTGCGATCATCGGCGTTGGACAGACACCGGTTGGAGAACACTGGGAAAGCAGCCTGCGAATGCTCGCCGCCGACGCGGTGAGCGCCGCGCTGGACGACGCGGGTGTGGAGAACGTGGACGCGCTGTACGTGGGCAATGCCTTCGGCGCACCGTTCAGCAGCCAGTCGCACCTCGGCGCGCTGGTCGCGGATTACAGCGGCTTATCGGGCGTAGAAGCCTTCGCCGTCGAAGCCGCCGATGCGTCGGGGGCGGCAGCGCTGCGCGCGGGGTATCTTGCCGTGGCGTCGGGCGCGGTCGAAACCGCTGTCGTCGTCGGCGTGGAGAAATCGACGGATCGGATTGGCGCGGCGCGGGTAGGCGCGCGTAATATCAGCCTGGATGCCGATTACGAAGCGATTCAGGGCGCGACACTGACGGCGCTGGCGGCGCTGCTCATGCGGCGCTACATGCACGAGTATGAAGTCGAACTGAGCGCGTTCGAGGGTTTCAGCATCAACGCGCACGCCAACGGCTCGAAGAATGCCAACGCCATGTTCCGCAACGTGCTCAAGCCGGGCAGCTTCGCGCGCTCGCCGATGATCGCGGAGCCGGTCGGCTTGTTCGACGGCGCGCCGGATGGCGACGGCGCGGCGGCGGTGGTGCTGACGTCCGCCGAACGCGCGGGGGATATGGTGCCGGCACCCGTTCGGATCACGGGCAGCGCGGCTGCCACCGACCGGCTTGCGCTCCACGACCGCGCCGATCTTCTCGCGCTGCGCGCGGCTGAGCTATCCGCAGGGCGCGCGCTGGCGCAGGCAGGTGTTCGCCATTCTGAGATCGACCTGTTCGAACTGCACGACGCCTATACCATTCTCGCGGCGCTCACGCTGGAAGCCACCGGCTTTGCCGAGCGCGGCGAAGGCTGGAAGCTGGCACAGGACGGCGCTCTCGGTCTGAGCGGCGCTCTGCCCATCAGCACCTTCGGCGGCTTG
>CALMDI010000651.1 GCA_937864975.1 uncultured Chloroflexota bacterium
ATTACTGGCTCCCATGCACAACGAAACGTCAAAGGGCATGCGCCGTTATTCTCACGAGCAAATATGGGGGTTCGGTCAGTTCCGATATTTGCCTTAGCTTTTGTTTTCGTTTTCGGAACCAGCAATAGTTATGCCTTTCAATTTGGCATGGCGACTTTTTTCTTTCTATTAGGGATTGCGGTTCTTTTCCTCACGGTAGAGGAAAACGCTGTGACGGATACCCTTATGAAGACCGTTGTTCCTTCATTGCTCATTGCTGTCATCGGGTTAACCTACGTTAGCTCTCTCAGTCCTTACCAGCAAGACGAGCCTGTATGGTTGATGGACCACCGAGTGTCCATTCGCGGAGGCGAAGTTAGATTAACCGTAAGTGGAGAAATGGCACGTTACCTGATCGCATTACAGGAGATTGCAGATACAGCCGGTTATCAACCGGGGAATACCCTGATTGATCTGACAGGACATACACCGGGCGCAATTTACGCGGTGAAAGGTCGAGCTCCAGGTTTTCCCTGGTTACTTGGAGGCTACGCTGGTGCCGACGCAGGTGCGGTTTATGTCTTAAGCCAATGGCAGCAGGATCAATTGCGGAGCGCCTGGGTTCTTACAGCCGAGCAAAATGGGGAACGCTCCCTTTCGCTGCTTGTTCTGGACGCCGTTGGATTGAATTTTCCAGAAGGTTATGAGAAGGTAGGACAACTTCAGCGTCCTGGTAGCGACGAGATACAGGCTTTGTGGCGCCCCTTGTCACCTGGATAATCATGGTAAGCAGCTTTGAATGTGATAGACCTCTTACGAGAAGTTGGCGTTAGCTCGTGCGACGACAGCGTCAGTCAACCGTGGGGCGCGGATGGGAGCAATCGCCACTTCTACGACTCCGTCGGGTTCGGCGAGATCGACTGGGATATGACGTGGACGAAAACGTTGATAAAAAGCACTTCGTTAACGGCTAATCGCTAAAGGTTACCCATGGCAGAAACGTACGTCGTGACTGGCGGCGCGGGCTTTATCGGCTCGCACATCGCGCAGCGCCTGCTCTCGGACGGGCACCGCGTGCGGATTGTCGATAACTTCGCGACTGGCAAGCGCGGCAATATCGGGCAGTGGGCTGGCGACCTGACCGTTCATGAGATCAGCATTACCGACCGCGCCGCGCTGGACGAGCCGTTTTCGGGGGCGGATTACGTCTTTCATCAGGCGGCGCTGCCCTCGGTGCCGCGCAGCATTGACGACCCGCTGATGACGAACGAATACAACGTGACCGGCACGCTCAACGTGCTGCTCGCGGCGCGCGATTCGGGCGTCAAGCGGGTTGTCTACGCTGCTTCCTCGTCCGCTTACGGAGATATTGAAGGCGAGTTCAAGGATGAATCGATGCCGCCGCGCCCGCTCTCGCCGTATGGGGTGTCGAAGCTGGCGGGCGAATATTATTGTCAGGCGTTCACCGAAGTCTACGGACTCGAAACAGTGTCGCTGCGCTATTTCAACGTTTTTGGTCCCCGGCAGGATGAGACTTCCCAGTACGCGGCGGTGATTCCGCTGTTTATCGCCTCAATGCTTCGCGGTCAGCCGCCGACAATTTATGGCGACGGCACGCAGTCGCGCGATTTCACCTACATCGACAACGTCGTGCATGGGAACCTGCTCGCCGCCACGGCGCCGAACGCCGCCGGGCAGACAATGAATCTGGCGACGGGCGCGCGGATCAGCCTGCTCGATCTGGTCGAAAAACTCAATCGGTTGATGGGTACCTCGTTCGAGCCGATCTTAGCGCCTGCGCGACCCGGTGACATCAAACACTCCCGCGCCGATGTGAGCCGCGCGGGGGAGCTTCTGGGCTACGAGCCGGTGGTCGAGTTCGACGCCGGGCTGGCGCGAACGCTGGAATGGTATCGGACGCGGGAACAGGTGTAATGCGCGTCGCGCACGTGATGAAGGTCGTTCGGATGGCGGGCGCGGAGCGCCATCTGTTGATGCTGCTCTCCGGCTTGCGCGAGCGCGGCGTGGACGCCCAGATCATCCTGTTGGTCGAGCCGAAAACCCCGATGGATGACTTTGTGGCTCAGGCAGCAGCGCGTGATATTCCCGTGGGGCGGGTTCCAATTTACAGCGACGTAGACGTGGCGCTAATGGGTCGTTTGGGCGCGGCGTTCGCGGAGATGAAACCGGACGTCGCCCATACGCACCTGCTGCACGCCGACGTGTTTGGCATTCCGACGGCGCGGCTTGGGCGCGTGCCGGTCGTCGTCACGTCGCGCCACAACGATAACCGCTTTCGCCGCCGCCTGCCGATTCGTTGGACGAACCGCGCGCTCTGGCATCAGGTCGATGCCGGGATTGCCATTTCAGAAGCGGTACGGCGCTTCTGCGTTGAGGTAGAAGGCGCGCCGCTGGACAAGCTGTGTACGATTTATTACGGGCTGGAACAGAAGCCGGACGCCGCGCGGCGGTCAGCAGATCGCGCGACCTTCCGCGCGGAACTGGGCGCTGACCGGGATACGGCGCTGGTGGGCATGGTGTCTCGGTTGATCGAACAGAAAGGCGTCCAGTACGGACTCGAAGCCTTTGCTCAGGTCGCGCCGAAGTTCCCCAACGCCCGGCTTGTCATCGCGGGCGAGGGCAACCTGCGCCCGTCGTTGGAGTCAAAAGCCGCTGCGCTCGGTCTTGGGGATCGCATTCTGTTCCTCGGCTGGCGCGAGGACGTCACGCGCGTCTTTGCGGGTCTGGATATCTTCCTGATGCCGAGCCTGTGGGAAGGTTTGGGGCTGGTCTTGCTGGAGGCGATGGCGCAGCGCCTGCCGGTCATCGCCAGCCGTGTCAGCGCCATTCCCGAAGTCGTGATCGACGGCGAGACCGGCATCCTCGTGCCGCCGCGGGACGTGCCCGCGCTGGTGACGGCGCTCGACACGCTGCTGGCGGACGCGCCCTTGCGCCAGCACATGGGGCTGTTGGGCGAAGACCGCCTCGAACAGCAGTTTGGCGCGGAGCGCATGGTCGATCAAACCCTCGCGCTCTACGAACAGTGCATCGGTCGTCGCAGGAGGTAACGCATGACGACCCGTTCCTCACCTGAACACGCCGAGCTTCGCGCGATTCTGAGCGTCTATTTGCTCGGTCATTCCCACGACGCGCTGGCGCACTACCTGATGGAAAAGAGCAACCTGACGGGCGCGCGCATGAACCTTGCCGTCGTCCATGCGTTTGCCGACGTGATTGGCGAATTGGTCGCGCAGCCGCGGTTGCAGGCGGATCGACTGGAAGCGCTGTTGAATGACTGGGCGGCGATCCCGGCGGCGGAAGCGCCGGTCAATCACCCGCGCGTCATCCTGCCCTCGGCAGCGGCATTAGCATACGGGCAGGTTGCGATTTCCCGCCCGGACTGGTGGCGCGATGAAATCGCCAAGCTGCGCCGTCTGGCGACCGATTCCCGCTGGCGGGTGCGCGAGCTGGTCGCGATGGGCGTGCGCCGCGATCTGGGCGACGCCGACTTCGTGCCGGTGCCGGCGCACCTGACCGCCAAGGAGTACGCGGCGAAGCTCGCCCGGTCGATCGACCGCACGAAGGCGACACGGAGCGAGGACCTGGCGCCGGACA
>CALMDI010000652.1 GCA_937864975.1 uncultured Chloroflexota bacterium
TCTCCCTCCCCGAAATCGGTGCTCAGGGGGTCGCGCCTCCGGCGCGACTGAAGTTCCCGCCTTTAGCGGGAACCCCGAGCAAGGGAGGCAGAGGGTGGGGTTTCGCGTCCACAGCATGGCAACTAGCAATCACAGTAATTCAATAAATTATACGGAATTTCGCGAATATGCTGCACGAAATTCACACTTGAATTACGGGCATTTTTGCCAGAAGATCATTGTGCGTTTATGATTTTATAAATGCATATCGCTAAAATCCCTTTTGAGGTTCCCGAATGACCGATGTGATCATTGAACAGCAACAGATGGTTGCTGGGGTTCGTTTCCATCGTGTGGGCAAGCTGTATCACTTTGACTACAGTGAGCTTTCCAATCTTCTCGTAGGCGATTTTGTCATCGTCGAGACGGCGCGCGGTCGGCAAATGGGCGAAGTCGTCGCCTTCGCCGCCGCCGACAAAGACCTGCGCGACTACAAGCCGATCATGCGCGCGGCAACCCCCCGCGATCTTGCGCTGAAGCAGGAGTGGGAAGCCAAACAGGACGAGGCGCTGCTGACGTGCCAGACGAAGGCGAAAGAGATTGGCGGCTTGCACGGCGTCAAATTCGTCGCCGCGCTCTACAACTACGACGGCACTATGCTCACGTTTCTCTACAGCGCCGACGACAAGGTCAACGTCAGTCGTCTGTGGAATGAGCTAAACCGGATGCTGCCGACGCAGGTGGAAATGCGGCAGATCGGTCCGCGCGACGTGGCGAAGCTGCTTGGCGGTTTCGGCGCCTGTGGCATCGAGCGCTGCTGCAGCACCTTCCTCACCGATTTCAGCCCGATCTCGATCAAAATGGCGAAAGCGCAGGGCATCTCGCTCAACCCGTCGGAAATTACGGGCATGTGCGGGCGGCTGCGCTGCTGCTTGGTCTACGAGTACGAGCAGTACGTGCAGGCGCGGGCGCTGCTTCCGAAGCGCAACAAGCGCGTCGGCACGCCGCACGGCGAGGGCAAGGTGATCGACGTGCATCCGCTTCAGGACGCGGTGACAGTGCTCGTGGAAGAGGGCTATCATCTCGTGAAGCGCGAAGAGCTTGTGCCGCTGGACGAGTTTGAAGCGCTGGCAAAGAAGGCGAAAGAGCCATGCACCAAGCATGGCGACGGTCCGTGCGACTGCGGCGCGAAACCCGGCAAGCAGGCGGCGCAGGAAGACACTTTACAGGACGACTAACCGACACCTCTTAGGGATGACCGCATGACTGACGGGCAGGCTCAGGACGTCAAGCGGGTCATGGGCGTGTTCGCGCATCCTGACGACCCGGAATTTTTCTGCGGGGGCACCTTCGCGCGCTGGGCAGCCGAAGGCGCGGAGATCACGTTTGTCGTCGCGACCAGCGGCGACAAAGGCAGCGCCGACCCGGAGATGACCCATTCCCGCCTCTCGGAGATGCGCGAGCAGGAAGAACGCAGCGCGGCAGCCGTTCTGGGCGTGCGCGATGTGATTTTCCTGCGTTATCCCGACGGCGAACTCACGCCATCGCTGGAGCTTCGGCGCGATATTACCCGGCTTATTCGCCTCAAGCAGCCCGACGTGGTCGTGACCTGCGACCCGACTGTGTTCTGGTTCGGCACGCGCGCTGTCAATCACCCCGATCACCGCGCGATTGGCGAGGCGACTCTGGACGCCGTTTATCCGACCGCGCGCGACCGCCTGAACTTCATCGAGCTGGAGCGTGACGAAGGGCTGAGTCCGCACAAGGTCAAGCAGGTTTACATCAGCGGCACGGATACGCCGACCACGAAAGTCGACGTGACCGAGTTCGTCGAAACGAAAATCGCTTCCCTGCGCGAGCACAAAAGTCAGATTGCGGACATGGGGGCGATGGCGGAACGCATCCGCGGCAACCGCGACCCCGAATCGCCCGCGGAATACGCGCGCTACGTCGATAATTTCCGCGTGATAAGCTTCGACCGATAGGGTACACTATCAAAAACACAAGTTAGACGTCAAAAGTAAAAAGTGAAAGTTGGCTGCGAATGCCTCACCTTTGACTTTTTACTTTTCACTTTTAACTAGCCGCGAGCGACGCATGACCATCGACTTCCAATCGCAAGCAACCGCCCTGCGTGACGAACTGATCGCGCGGCGGCGTGACTTTCATCGCCATCCCGAACTGGGCTTCGAGGAGCAGCGCACGGCGAACATCGTCGCGCAGGAGTTGAACAACCTCGGACTCGAAGTGCAATCGGGGGTTGGCAAAACGGGCGTCGTGGCGATTCTCGAAGGCGCGCACGACGGACCAACAGTGCTGGTGCGCGCCGACATGGACGCGCTGCCCGTACTGGAAGCGAATGACGTTCCCTATGCCTCGACCATCCCCGGCAAGATGCACGCCTGCGGGCACGATGGGCATACTGCCATCGCGCTTGGGGTGGCGAAATTATTGTCCGGTCAGCGCGATCAGATCGCGGGGCGTGTGAAGTTTGTCTTTCAGCCCGCCGAGGAAATCGGCAAGGGCGCGAAGGCGATGATCGCCGACGGCGTCCTGCGCGACCCGAAGCCCGACGTCAGCGTGGGGCTGCACCTGTGGAATGCCCTGCCGCTGGGCGAAGTGGGCGTTGCCGAAGGTCCCGTGATGGCGGGCGCATCGACCTTCGATCTCAGGATTACGGGCAAGGGCGGTCATGCCGCGCAGCCGCATCTCAACGTCGATCCGATTGTCTGCGCCGCCCAGTTGATAACGGCGTTCCAGACGATTGTCAGCCGCAGCGTCGATCCCATGCAGGGCGCGGTGCTGTCCGTGACCTACGTGCGCGCGGGCGAAGCCTACAACGTCATTCCGCAGGATGTGTTAATCAAGGGCACCTTCCGCATGTTTGCGTCCGAAGTGCGCGACCTGCTGGTGCGCCGGATGCATGAACTGACTGAATCCGTCTGCGTGGCGATGGGCTGCAAGGGCGAATTGACGATTTCCCATGAAACCGATGCGGTCATCAATCACCCGGACGTGTCCACTCGCCTGCAGGAGACTTTTCGTCCCATCGTCGGTGAAGAAGGGCTGAACCGCAGCTTCCGCATGATGACGTCGGAAGACGTGAGCTATCTCATGACGGATATTCCCGGCATGTATTTCTTCGTCGGCGCGCGCGACGAAACCGCCGACGCCTATTACGGACACCATCACCCCAAATTCTCCTTTGACGAGGAAGCGCTGCCGCTGGGCGTAGCGCTGCTGTCGGCGGCGGTCGCGTCGTACGTAATCCCGGAGTAGGTCGTGCCGAGTAAGAGCGTCTTTCGCTGGCTGGATGGGCGCGGTTGGCTCGTCCTCAGCGGCGGCGGGGATGGGGCGAGCGAGATTCGCGCGCAGGCGCTGGGTCGGCTGGCGGCGGACGGCGGTGTTGCCTACATTCCCCTGAGCGGCAACCTGGAGACCGCAGAAGCGGTGCTTGAAGATATGCTCGATCTTGGCGCGCCGTCCGGCTATCTGGTCGACGTAAGCGCCGAAGACGACGCCACGATTACGGCGAAGCTGGCGGATGCGGGAATCATCGTCATCGAGGCGTCCGCCAGTGCTGCCGAGGCACGCTCGGCGCTGCTCGGCGCGGCAGTCGAAGGCATTCAGGCGGCGTATGAACACGGCGCGGTCATTCTCGCGGAAGGGCTGAGCGCGATGGCGTTTGGCGACTGGCTGGTGAAGGATGATGGCACGGTTATGCCCGGCTTGGAATGGCTCGACGGCGCATTGATCGCGCCCGGCGTGACGAACGCGGCAGCCTGGGCGCGCGAGCTGCTGCTCGAATACCCGCTGGTATTCGTGGTGGGCATCGGGGCGTCGTCGGCGCTGGCGCTGGGACCGGATGGGCAGCTTGAGGCGTGGGGCGACGGCGAGATCACGGTCGCTCTCGGACGTAGTTACGCATCGAATCCGGAGGAGCCAGAATGACCGCGACGATTCTGGTCGGCGCGCAGTGGGGCGACGAAGGCAAAGGGCGCGTCGCGGACTGGCTCGCGGCGCAGTCGAACGTGGTCGCGCGCTTCGCCGGGGGCGACAACGCGGGGCATACCGTCTACGTGGGTACGAAGGTCTACAAGCTGCATCTCATACCCTCCGGCATCCTGCACGAGCAGGTCGTCTGCGTCCTCGGCAACGGCATGGTCATCAATCCCGTCAATCTCGTCCGCGAGATCGACGAGTTGGAAGCAGCGGGCGTCTCCGTAACACCGGATCGGCTCGTCATCAGCACGCGCGCGCACGTGATTACCCCGGCGCATATTGCTCTCGATAAGGCGTCGGAAAAGGCGCGCGGCGAAGGCGCGATTGGCACGACTCTTCGCGGCATTGGTCCGGCGTATCTGGATAAGACCGGGCGGCAGGGGATTCGCATGGGGCAGATGCGTGACGTCGAAGCGTTCGCGGACGCCCTCTATGATGGCATGAGACGCGCCAACGAGTCGCTGGTGCATCAGGGCATGGAGGCGGTCGACGCGCAGACCGGCACCGAAGCGTATCTGGACGCGGCGCTGCGTTTGCAGCCGTATCTGCGCGATACCAGCGTTTACCTGAACGAGCAGCTGCGCGGCGGCGCGACCGTGCTCTGCGAAGGCGCGCAAGGCACAATGCTCGACGTCGATCACGGCGATTATCCATACGTCACCAGTTCGTCGCCCACGTCGGGCGGGGCGCTAATGGGGCTGGGGTTCGGACCGCGAGAGGTTTCGCGTGTGGTGGGAGTCGCCAAGTGTTTCAGCACCCGCGTCGGTTCGGGACCGATGCCGACCGAGCTTTCGGGCGAACCGGCGCGACGACTGCGCGGCACGGGCGAAAATTTCTGGGATGAATTTGGCACGACAACCGGGCGACCCCGGCGTTGCGGCTGGTTCGACGCGGTGCAGGTGCGGTATGCCGCGCAGGTCAACGGTTTTACCGAGATGGTCTTAACCAAGCTCGACATCCTGAGTGGTTTTGATGAGCTCAACATTGCCGTCGCCTACGAGCTGGACGGCGAGCAGTTGAACGCTGCGCCGGACACGCTGAGTTCGCTGGAGCGCGTGACGCCTGTCTATCAGACAATGAAGGGCTGGACGGAAGACGTCAGCGGCGCGCGTCGCTGGGACGACCTGCCCGCCGAAGCGCAAGCCTACATCAGCCGCCTGGGCGTGCTGGTGGGCGTGCCGGTGAGCACCGTCAGCGTCGGACCTGAGCGCGAGCAGCTTGTCTTTATCTAGCCGAATAATAGATATTTTCGACTCGATCCTCACACTGAACCGATGAGGACGCATGGATTCCAACGACAACGCCTACGTTTATACGATGGACGCTCCCGTAAGTGTGTCGCCGCGTCGTGTCGTGTCGCTGGTGCCGAGCGTGACCGAGTCGCTGTTTGACCTCAATCTAGGCGACCGCCTGATCGCCGTCACCGATTACTGTATCCATCCGGCGGAGCAGGTGGCGCGGCTGCCAAAAATTGGCGGCACAAAAAACCCCGACATCGAGCGCATTATCGCCTTTCGCCCCGACCTCGTCATCGCAAACCGTGAGGAAAACCGCCGCGAAGATGTCGAGGGGCTGCAGGCGGCAGGCATTCCCGTGTGGGTCACATTTCCGCGCACCGTCCGCGAGGCGTTTAACCTGCTCTGGAACCTGATGGAAGTGTTCGACGAGCCGAGCATGGTCGAGCGTGTTCGCGCGATGGAATGGGCGCTGGACTGGCAGGAGCGGCTGACCGCGCAGCGCGATAACTTCGTACGTGTCTTCGCGCCCATCTGGTTAGACCCACTGATGACCTTTAATGCGGATACCTACGCTCACGATCTGCTGCAGGTATGCGGCGCGCAGAACGTATTTGGCGAGCGCGACCGCCTGTATCCCCTGCAAGCCGATCTTGGTCAGGCGGAAGCTTATCCACCCGACGACCCGCGCGTGCAGGGACGCGATAAACGCTACCCGCGCGTGACGCTGGACGAAGTTACCGCCGCGCAGCCCGACGTGATTCTGCTTCCAAGCGAGCCGTTCCCCTTTGGCGAAGAGCAGGTGTCCCTTTTTTCCGCGCTCGACGTTCCCGCCGCGCGCGACGGGCGCATTCTACTTGTAGACGGCTCATTGCTGACGTGGCACGGAACACGTGTCGCGCGGGCGCTTGCTACTTTGCCAGGATTCCTATATCCTGAAACCTAAAACAAACGAATGGCAAAACGACATGAAACCTCGTGACCCATGGATTGAACTGCTGCGGGTTGTCGCGCACGACCTGACCGCGCCGATCACGGCGGTGAAGGGGTACATCGAGCTTTTCCAGCAGGCGGGACCTATGACCGAGAAGCAGCAGCGCTTCTCCGACCGCGCGCTGGCATCGCTTGAGCGGCAGGAAGAGCTGGTCAAGCTGCTGCTGGATATCGCGTGGCTCGACGCGAACAAGCCGATTGAGGTGGACGAGTGCGACGTCGTCAACCTGATCGACAACGCGGCGGTGATGCTGGAACACGTCGCGGGGCGGCGCAACATCGACATTCACGTCGACGTCAACGACGACGTGGGCACGGTGTTGGGGGATGTGCAGCGGCTGTCGCAGGTGGTCAACAATCTGGTCTTCAACGCGGTTAAATACAACCGCGACGGCGGCTCGATCTGGATTCGAGCGCGCGGCGACGCCGATCACGTGCATATTTCCGTTCGCGATAACGGGCGCGGCATTGCCGCCGAGCATCTTCCATATTTGTTCGATCCATACTTCCGTATCGACTCGAACAATGCCGCCAAAGTGGAAGGCACGGGGATCGGGCTGGCAATTGTCAAAGGCGTGGTCGATAAGCATCAAGGACGAATCTGGGTTGAAAGCGCGCCGAACGAGGGGAGCACCTTCAACGTCCTGCTTCCGCGCCGTCCACTTGAAGTTCGTAAAGACACGGTGCGCGCGCCCATCAAACGCAAGCGCCGGAAGCAAACGGGCACAAATGGCGCTCATGTTCCCGAATCGAACGGACAGCCACCGGTTAACGGCGACGGCGTATAGTCGCTCTCTCAACCCCTCCCTAAATCCCTCCCCGTAAACGGAGAGGGACTTTGAGGCTGTCCCCTCTGGTCGCGTATCTTCGGGATGGG
>CALMDI010000653.1 GCA_937864975.1 uncultured Chloroflexota bacterium
AGCAGATGCTGCCGCTCGAACGGATGGGGAGGCAACAGCGGGCGCTGGCGAAGCTGAGAACACAGGTCGCCCCCGATCTGCTCGACGACCAGGCCACCAGAGACCGGCTCATCAGGTCGGCAATCATCCGCGACTTGATGCGTGAGATAGAGGGGGAGGAATGAAGCCTGCCGGCGGCCGCCTCTTCGGTCGGTTCGACCGGCGCGTGATCCGGCGACAGGGAAGTAATCGGGAGGGAAGATTTTCATGAGGCAGGATCAGGTTCCTGCCTCATCAGGTAGCGCAGCAGGCGATGCTCCGTCGACGTCAATTGAATACACTCCGTACCGACAAAGACGCGGTACGTGTCTGAATCCAGCCGCAGATCGTGCAGCTCCAGAATGCTGCTGCTCGTCTTTTCGCGCGCGCCGCGCCGCAGCAGGGCGGCAACCCGCGCCCGCAGCTCCTGCAACTCGAACGGCTTGACGACATAATCGTCCGCGCCGGAGTCGAGACCCGACACGATATCGTCGGTGCCGCCCTTTGCCGTAAGGAACAGGATCGGCAGAGTGACAAACCGCGAGTCGCGGCGCAGGCGGCGGCACAGGGTGATCCCGTCCATTTCCGGCATGATAATGTCGAGAATCATCAAGTCCGGCATCCGCTGCTCAAGTAGATTGAGCGCCTGCGCGCCAGAGCTTGCCAGCGACACGTCAAACGCCTCGTGCTTGAGAACACGACCGAGCGTTTCCAACACTTCCACGTCATCGTCTACGGCTAAAATGTGCGGCACCATACTTATTCCCCTCGTTTCACGGGCAATTGTACGAGAAAGCGTGTTCCCTCGTGGGGCGCGGTCTTGACTTCAATCCTGCCGCCGGCACGCTCGACGACCTGGCGGCAGATATGTAAGCCGAGTCCGGTACCTTCCCCGATGGGCTTGGTGGTGAAGAACGGCTTGAAAATTTCGTCGACAATCGCTTCAGGGATACCCGGTCCGTTATCCCAGACCACCACGTCGACGGTATCGCCGTTCGGCTTGTAGTTGACCTCGATCCCCATTTCCGCGCCCTCACAGCCATGAAGCGCGTCGTGCGCGTTCAGCAGCAGGTTCAGCCACACGTCGTCAAGCTGACCCACAGGCGCCATGACCAGCGGCAGTTCTTCGGTCGGCAGGGTTTCATGCAGGCGCACGCGGTCGCGCTCGATGTGTCCCTTGACCAGCGCGACCACATCTTCGACCGTCGCGACGACGTCGACAGGTTCGAGACGCGCATCGGCATCGCTCGGACGCGCCGTCGTCAGCAGCCGCCGCACGACGCTCGCCGCGCGCTTGCCCGCCCGGACGATGGCTTCCAGCGCTTCATGACGCGACGAATCGGCAGGCTCGCTGAGCAGCATTAATTCCGTGTCCAGCACAATCGTCGTCAGCGGATTGTTGACCTGATGCGCGACCGCCGCCGCCAGCTCGCCCATCGCGGAGAGCCGCGCC
>CALMDI010000654.1 GCA_937864975.1 uncultured Chloroflexota bacterium
GGGTCGGATTCAAGCTTCTGGCGTAAGTAGTGGATGTACAGCTTCAGACTGTCGATGGCGTCGGCGTATTCCTCGCCCCACGCTTCGGTCACAAGCTCATTGCGGGGCACGACGCGCCCGGCATTCCGCACCAGCACGCCGAGCAAATTAAACTCCTTCGGCGTCAGGTGTTTCATTTCATTGCGGACGCGCACTTCCCGGTTCATAAAATTGATGCGGAACTCGCCCCCGTTAAAGACCAGTTCTTCACTCATGTTGGGCTTGGGCGAGCGGCGTAAATGCGCCTTCACGCGCGCCACGAGCTCGTCGTTGTCATAGGGCTTGACGATGTAATCATCCGCGCCCATTTCGAGTCCCCGGACGACATCCTTGCCTTCGCTGCGCGCGGTCAGAAAGATGATGGGAATGTCCGACATTTCGCGGAGGCGCTTGCAGACTTCCCATCCGTCCATGTCGGGCATCATAATGTCGAGCAGGACGAGGTCGGGCTGGTGACGATAGGCTTTACGCAACCCGTCTTCCGCGCTGAACGCCTTAATGACTTCAAACCCGCGGCGTTCGAGCAGCAGACTGATCAAATGGACGGTGGTCTCCTCGTCGTCGATCACCAGTATTTTTTCCGCCATGGACAGCGCCTTTGCTTGAAATCGCGGTTCCCAAACCTTTTCTAACCACGATGTTGCAGTTTTCAAACGTACTGTATCATGGCATTGAACGGAAAGCAATCCCCCAACATCGCAAGGCAGCCGAATCGGACAGACGCGGACGCGATAAGGCGCCCCTCATCGACAGCGGATCACCTTGTAACATCGGGTTTGAAATCTATATCAGAGATTTCAAATCCCGTTATGCTGCGGTTAGTCTCCCGGTTTTACGACAGCGCGGAGGTTGCCCGTCCTTCCGAGAAGCGCCGACAACCGACTGCTGACGGTGCTGCCTTCCTGCTCGTCGGTGGCATTCCGCCGCCATCGCGCCGGATGACAAGATGTTCCGGCTGGTGTAAGATGCTCTCGGTAAGTTGAGCGACAGAACACCTGAAGAGCGTACATGACTCATGCACTCATCACCGGCGGCGCGGGCTTCATCGGCAGTCACCTCGCGGCGCACCTGCTCGCGCAGGGGCAGCGCGTCACCATCGTCGACAATTTGAGTACGGGCAGCTTCACGAACGTCGAGCCGCTTCAAACGCATCCCGATTTCCGCTATGCCATCGAGGATATCCGCAACATTCACGTGATGGATCGCCTCGTCAGCGAATGCGACCTGATCTATCACCTTGCGGCGTCGGTGGGCGTGCAGCGCATTATTCAGGAGCCGATTGAAACAATTGAGGTCAACATCGGCGGCACCGAGATCGTGCTGAGAACCGCGCGGCGCTATCGCAAAAAAGTGTTGATCGCTTCGACCTCCGAAGTCTATGGCAAGGGCGTGCGCGTCCCGTTCCACGAGGACGACGACCGCCTGCTCGGTCCGACCACCCGCAATCGCTGGAGCTATGCCGCGTCGAAGGAGGTCGACGAATTCCTGGCGCTGGCATATCACAAGGAAGTCGATCTGCCGGTCGTCATCGTGCGCCTCTTTAACACCGTCGGTCCGCGCCAGAGCGGGCAGTATGGCATGGTGCTGCCGCGCTTCGCGCGCTGGGCGGTTGCCAATCAGCCGATTCAGGTTTACGGCGATGGTCTGCAAACGCGCTGTTTCTGCAACGTCCACAACGTGGTCGATGCCATCGCCCGCCTGGCGGAGCATCCGGCAGCCGTTGGCGAAGTCTTCAACATCGGCGCGAACGACGAGATTACGATACTGGAACTCGCGGATCGGGTTCGAACCCGTGCGCGCAGCGCGTCAGAGATTAAACTGGTGCCATACGATGAAGCCTACGAGACCGGCTTCGAGGATTTCCGCCGCCGCGTGCCGAGCATCGCCAAGATCAAAGCCGCGGTGGGTTGGGAGCCGACGACGCCCCTCGACGACACCATTGACCAGATAATCGCCTATTGTAGAGAGGACATGGCGCATGGCTGAGATTACGCGCAAGGAACTGATCGTCGCCCTGATGGGCGCCGGGGAATCGCCGCGGCTGGCAGGGATTGACCTGAGCGCGCTCGATATGACGCGGCTCGATCTGGAAAAAGCCAATCTGCGCGGGTGTAAGGCGCAGGGCGCGACCATGAAAGAGTGCATCCTGCGCTCGGCAAACCTGACCGGCATCGACCTGACCGTCGCGCAGCTTCCCTACGCCGACCTGAACGCCGCCATTATGACCGTCGCCAACCTGACCGGCGCGAACTTGCAGGGCGCGCGGCTGACAGGCGCGAACCTGACCAACGCCATCCTCAACGGCGCGAACATGCAGAACGCCAGCCTTCAGGGCGCGACGATCACGGGCATCCGGTTTGACGACAAGACCATCTGGCCCGACGGCAAAATCGGTACGGAAGCCGATCCGCTGAGCTACACCAAGACGCCGGAAAGCTCTAACGTACGCTGACGCGGCTGCCTTCGGACGACTTATCCAGCACGATGTGAACGGGGAATGCATCGCGCAGCTCGTCGATGTGGGTAATGATGAGGATGAGATCGAAGTCCTTCTGAACGGCGGTGATGGCTTCGACCAGCTTATTGCGCCCGTCGTCGTCCTGCGTGCCAAAGCCTTCGTCCAGAAACAGGGTTCGCAGGTGCGCGCCCGCCCGCCGCGCCAGAAGCTGCGACAGCGCGACGCGAATGGCGAAGTTGATGCGGAAGGCTTCGCCGCCGCTGTAGAGTTCATAGCTGCGCGTGCCGAGTTCGTCGGAAATCTGGATGTCGAGCGTTTCCGCGACGCCGCCGGTGACTTTTTCGCGCTGTGTCGTGATCGCCAGGTTCATGCGACCATCCGTCATGCGCGTGAGCAGTTGATTCGACTCGGTTTCAAGCTCCGGGATGGCGGTCTCAATAATCATCGCCGGGATACCATTTTTGCTGAAGGCAACGCGCAGCTCCTCGTAAATCGCCTTCTGCTGTTTCGCCTCGTCCTGTTTGATCTCGAGCTGCTCCCGGCGCTTCCGCTGGCTTTCCAGCGCGTTCAGCTTTTGCTGCGCGATGGTCATCGCTTCGAGCGCTCGCCGCCACTGCGCCTGCAAAAGGCGGACTTCGCCTTCGCGCTTGTTGAATTCCTGCACCAGCAGCTCAAGCTGACCAATTTCCGCCTGCGTCGCTTCGAGCGCGGCTTGATGCTGTTCGAGCGCTTCCAGCGTCGCCACGCGCTGCGCCTGCGCTTCATCCAGCGCGGCGCGCAGGTCGGGCAGCGCGGCGTCCGCCTGTTCCAGCTTCTTATGGCGCTCGTCGTATTCGCGGTATTCCGCGAGCTGCTGCCGCGCCTCCGTGTGGGCGGCTTCGTCGTATTCCAGCGCTGCCTGCTGCTCGTTCAGCGCCTGAAGCTGAACGCGAATCGGCTCGCCGTAAGCCTCGTTGTCGAGCGCCGTTCGCAGCGCTTCGATCTCCGCCTGCTCGGCGGCGAGACGCCCGCGCGCGTCGTCCGCCGCGTCGACGCCCGCTTTCAGCGCCGCCACCTGCGCTTTCAGGCTGCTCAGGCGTTTGACCTCGCCGCTCAGGTCGCCCACCCGCCGCTTGATCGCGACGACGCGCTCGCCCATCTCGTCATAGCGCGCCACGTTGGCGCGATACTGGTTGCCGCGGCTGGTTCCTTCCAACTGCCAATCCGCCAGCACCAGCGCCCGGTGTGCCTCGTCCAGCGCCTGCCCGCAGAACGGGCAAATCGCCTCGTTGAAGCGCGTCAGCCGGTCGATTTTGTTCTTGATCTCGTTCATTTCGAGCTTCAGCGTGTCATTGCCGCCTTTAAGCTCGGCGCGTTCGGTTTCCATCGCGCGCGCCTCAGCGTCGAGCGCGTCGCGCTCGCCTTCGCAGGTTTCCAGCTCGCGAACTTCTGCCCGGAGCGCGGCAAGCTGATCGTGCTGCGCCGCCTCCATCGTGCGCTGTAGCTCGCGAATGGTCGAGTCGCAGCGGCTGATGCGATTCTCAAGCTCGGCGCGTTCGGCGGCAAGGGCGCGTTCGAGGCTGTTCCGCTCGCGTTCGACTTCGCGCAGCAGCGCCAGTTTATCGCTGAGGGTTTCGCTGGCTTCACGAGCCGTTTGCAGCACGGTGTACCCCTGCTCGATTTCGTCGCGCGCGTTCAGCAGCATCTCGTACTCGGCAATGCGCTCGCGCCGCTGCTGGATACGAATATCCAGCGCTGTTACAGCTTGCTCGCGCTCGCGAATCTGCTGTTCCAGCGCTGCCTTGCTGCGCTGCGCGTTCCGCAGATAATCGGGGGCGTGCTGCACCTCGCGCAGGCGGGTATCCGCCTCGTCCAGCGCCCCGCGCGCCTCGTCGTGCGCTGCCTGCGCCTCGGCAAGCTCCGCTCGCAGACGGGGTTCTTCCGCGAGTTCGTCGTCAATCTGGCGTATCGCCCCTTCGACAGTTGCCAGCTTTTCGCTGATCGTCTTGAGACGGTCTTTCGCCGTCTCCTCATAGGCTTCCCAGCGGTCGAGACCGAGAATATCCGACAGAATTTGCTTGCGCTGCGCGGGCGCTTTGGTCGTGAAGGCGTCGGCTTTGCCCTGCTGTAAAAACGCGGAGTGAACGAAGGTTTCGTAATCGAGCCGCAGGAGGTCGTTGATCTTCTGCTGCGTCGCGCGCGCCGACGATTCGCTGCGCGTGTGCAGGTCGCCATTGTCCACCACGAACAGGTCGAGCGTGCCGGAGCCGCCGGACTTGCGCGTGCGCCGCCTTATCACGCGGTAAATCGTGCCTTCCTGCTCGAAGTCCAACTGTACGTGCATGTCGGTTTGACCCAGATGCACGAGATCTTCGTCGCGGCGGGCGCGCGCCTTGCCCCACAGCACCCACGTGATCGCGTCGAGCAGCGACGACTTGCCCGCCCCGTTGGGTCCGGTGATGCAGGCAAGGTGAATCCCGTCGAAATAAATCGGTTCGGGCGAGCGGTACGCGAGAAAATTTCGGATTTCGAGGCGAACAGGCAGCATGGCTTAAACGAGTATCCCGGTAGTCGTTTCGCGAAAGCCTGATTATACTGGGGGTTCGGGAATTAGAACAGGCGTGCAGGAATTCAGAAGTGGGAATGGCGCGGTGATACGCTTGGTGGATGACGAAAACGGGCGCACGCTGTGCGCCCCTACACATCCCTGTCCTCTATAAACCCCTTGAGCCACCGCGCGCAGCCTGCGGTATACTCAACCGTACAAGTTGGAGGTTCCTATGAAGCGTACTGAGCAAACCCCGCGCCCGTCCGACGCGCCTGAACAGACGCATGAGGCGCCACCCGCCACGGACGAAAAGCCGACGCCGCCGAAGGAACGCGACCGCCAGCGGAGCAAAGATGATCTGGCACGAAAACGTCAGGAGCAGCGGCGCAAGCGAGGGCGCTAGCGCCTATACATCCACCCACTGACGCGACTCCGCGCTGGCAATCGCCGCGTCGATGAGTTCGGAGACACGCGCGCCTTCCTCGAAGTCGGGCGTGCAGGGCTGGTTGTCGGAAATCGCGGTGATGAACTCGCGCGCCATCGTGTCCTGCTGGCGAAAGACGTCTTTATAGGTGTTGTGAACCGTGTCCCGCCGCGCGCCGTTCCAGATGTCCTCCGGCACGGACAGCGCGTGCGGCTTCTCGCCCATCTGACAGCCTCGCACTTCCTGCACCTCGTCCCAGTCGATCTCATTATACAGCGTCCCCGCCGAGCCGTGGAAATCCATGTGATGCGTCTGTCCCATAGGGGTGCCCTCGTGCGCCAGCGACGTGACCTGAAGGCAGCCATAGGCGCCGTTGGCAAAGCGCACCATCAGCGCCGCGCTGTCGTCCCCCCGCGTATAGTCGAAGCCGTCCGGGCGGCTGGGGCGCTCGATCATGGTTTCGCACAGGCAGCACAGCGACGCAATCTCCCCGTAGAACCAGCGCGCAAGGTGCAGCCAGTGCGTGCCCAGTTCGCCAAGCACGCCGGAGCCTGCCACGTCTTTATCGAAACGCCATTCATACTTCGGCTCGCGCCCGAAACCGGCGTAATACCGCATATTCAAATGATACGGTTTGCCAATGTACCCCTCGTCGATCAGACGCTTGACGTAACGGGTCGTCGGCATGTAGCGATAGGTGAAGGGCACCATCGTCTTGACACCCGCCTGCCGCGCGCGATCTGCCATCTCACGGGCATTCGCGCCGTTCTGCGCCAGCGGCTTGTCGCACAGAACGTGCAGCCCGGCGTCGAGCGCGTAGAGCACAATCGGGTAATGCGTATCGGTAGGCGAGGCAATCACGAGCGCATCCAGGTCGCCACTGTCGATCATGTAGCGGTAATCGGTGTAGGTACAGGGAATATCCCACCGTTGCGCGAAGGCTTGAAGCCGCTTGTAATCGCGCCCGCACGCGGCGGCAACCGTCGCCTGGGGATGATTCTTCAGCGCGGGTAGATACATGGCATCCGACCACCAGCTTGTGCCGACGACGC
>CALMDI010000655.1 GCA_937864975.1 uncultured Chloroflexota bacterium
CATGCGGCGCAGCAGCAAGAGGCTTTCTTCGCGTATCCACTGGATGTCTTCGAAGATAAGCACAACGGGTGTGTCAAGCCTCTGAAGCAGGGTTTCGATGACGCTGAACAGTTCGGCTTGCACGTCTACGGGCGCAAGGGCGAGGTCGGGAATGGGGCGTTGCAGCAGCGTTTCGAGGTCAGGGACGTAGGGCTTGAGGACGGCGGCTTCGTCGTCGGGCGGCGGCAGTAACACGGTGTCGACCACATGAATAACCCCATTCGATGCCGCGATGTCGGGCGCCACCACATCCACCGTGCCATTCAGAATCACCGCGCCATTCGCCGATGTTACCGTGATGGGCGCGCCGCCGACGGTCATCGCGGATGGCAGACCGGCGAGAAGGCTCGTCGGCGCAAATCCTTCGACGACGTGATAGAGCACAAGCTGGCGCACGCGCTCGGTGTCGGCAAGGAAGGCTTCGGGCGTCAGCCCGAAAGACGACAGCGCGGCGGCGAAGGCTTCGTCATGCGGCGCGAACAGCGTCAAGGGTCCGGTTGTGCGGAACAGATCGTCCAGCCCCGCTGCTTCGATGGCGGCGATCAGCAGGGTGAACCGCCCGTCGGCAGCCAGCACGCCGATCAAATCGGGAGGGGTCTGGGCGGACGCGGGAACCGCGGCGCCGATCAGCAGCAGCGCGAGGACGAGCAAGCGTAGAAGGCGTGGCATGGCGGTTCTCCTGACCCTAGTTCCCGGCGCTGCCGCAAGGCTTCCGGGCAACGGCAGTATGGATGAATTATAGGTGAAATACATCGGATCGCAGCCGCCGCGCCGTTCCAAATCCGTAAGCAGAGGGTTAGACACGATGCAGGCGGGAGGCATTAAAACGGAGCGCGGCGCATCCGGGCATTCAACGACATTACCCCTGTTGAACGCCAGGGGACGCCTAAAAAGCTTACAACCGCGCCGGTGCGAGCTTGCACACAGACACGCGGACGGCGCGAACGTGGCTGTCCGCCCCGTCCATGCATATCCACGTCAACAAACGCTCAGTCCCCACTCAGTGGCGGCTTCGCGTTCCGTTTGCTAAGCTGTTCGGATGACACAGAAAAGCGGGCGGCTGTATGGACTACACGATTGACGAACTGATCTGCGTTTGCATCGCGCGGCAGGTGGTGAACGGCGAGGTGCTGGCGCAGGGTATCAATACGCCCCTGGTGATGGCGGGCTTCATTCTCGCGAAGGAGACACACGCGCCGGACGTGCGCTTTGCGTCCGCCATCGGGCAGAGCTTATGCAGCGAATGGGCGCCGCTCGGCGTCGGGCGAATCGAAGATTTGTGGCTCGGCAAGGCGCAGATGCACTTTGGCTTCGTCGCCGGCGCTGCCGATGTCCTGCCGAGTTACAATCCCAAAGAGTTTTTCCGTCCGGCGCAGGTAGATGCCGTCGGCAACTTCAATAACATCGCCTTTGGGTCAAGCTACGAGCGCCCGCGCATGAGGCTGCCCGGTTCGGGCGGCATCCCCGACGTAACCCCGACCTCCGAGCATATTTTTCTCTACGTACCGCGGCATTCGCGCGTGACGTTCGTGGAGCAGGTCGATTACATCAGCGGGTTAGGGCATGTACCGTGGCGCAAGCGGGGCAGGGGCGTGAATTATCTGGTGAGCGATTTCGGTCAGTTCGACTGGGCGAACGGTTGTATGCGGCTCGTCAGCTACCATCCGGGAGTCAGCGTCGAGCAAATTCAGAAGAAGACCGGCTTCCGGTTGGAAATTGCGCCTGACGTTCACGAGACAGCGCCGCCGAGCGTGGTAGAAGTCCGGCTGCTGCGCGAGGGGATTGATCCGCTGGGCGTCCGCAAGCTGGAAATGCTCGGCGGAAGCGCCCGCAAAGACCTGCTTCGCGACATTCTCGCGCGCGAAAATGCCCTTTAATACTGCGAACCGTTTCATGCTTTTGTCCACTGACCGATGTTGCGAAAACGGTCGGCGGGCGAGCCGATGAAACCAAGCTGCACGCCCTGAATGCTGTCCGCCGTGGCATAGGTGTAAAGCGGATAATACAGCGGCAGCGCAATCGCGCGCTCGACGAATTCTTCCTGGAACTGGCGGTACAGCTCGACGCGGTTGACCCCGCTCGTTTCCTGTCGGGCGCGTTCCAGCAGCTCGCTGATGCGCCGGTCGTTCGCGCCGCCATAATTCTTGCCGTCGGGATACTGTCCCTGATGCCAGAACTCGTAAACGTCGGGGTCGGCGCTGTCGCCGAGCGCGAGTTCCACCACCGCCGCGTCGAAGTCGCCAGCGTCCAACCGCGCCTGGTAGGTTTCCGCGTCGACCGAATCGACCGTGACGCCGAGTCCATATTGCGACCACTGGGTCGCGATCTCCTGCGCCATGCGGGTGAGGGGTTCGTCGTTCGGCGTGAGAATGGCGAAGCTGAACATCGCGGGCGGCGCATCGTCGGTGGCTTCGCCCGCCGTTTCGGTCGCCTCGGCAGCCGCGCTCTCCGCCGCGGTGAGCACGCGCTCCTGTGCGGTCGCCAGAAGCTGGCGCGCGGCGGCTGGGTCGTGCGGCGCCCACGGTAAATCGGGCACGAATGCCCAGGAGCCGGGCATGATCGGGCTGTCCGCGCGGATCGCCTGGTTGAGCAGGTTGCGCTCCACCACCGACGAACGATCTAACCCGGCTTCGAGCGCCACGCGAAAGCGCTGTTCGCGGAAATAGGCGGTATCGTCGTTTGCCCAGTTGAAGATGAGCGCGCCAAGCTCCGGCTGGATTTGCGTGTGCGGATCAACGCCGGAAATGTGCAGGAGCGCTTGCCGTTCGCCGCGCTCGCGGGCTGCCAGTGCGTCGACTTCACCCCGTCCGAGCGCCTGCGCCGCCTCGTCAAAGGTCTCGTAGAGACGGAAGCGGACGCGGTCGAGAGCATAACCGCTTTGCCCCTCCGGGCGCTGGCGGTAAACCGGCGCGACGCGAAGATCGACCGCGCGAATGGTTTGCCCATCGTCGGAGCGCAGGGCTTCAAGCTGGTAGGGACCCGTCCCAATCGGCGTCAGGTTAAAGGGATGGGACGCAAGCTGCGCCGCGCCGGTGCCTTCCAGCGCGTGTACCGGCAGAATGCCAATCCGCAGCGCGTCGAGAAAACTGCTCAGGCGCTGAGTCAGGCGGAAGCGCACGAGATGCTCGCCCAGTTTTTGCGTTTCGACCGTGCGCCAGAATTCGCCAAGCTCGGCGGGACCGGGGAAGTCAGGCGAGCGCAGGATTGACATCGTATAGATGACGTCGTCGGCGTCGAACGGAATACCGTCCTGCCACAACACGTCGTCGCGAAGCTGTACAATGTATTCGAGTCCATCCGACGAAATGATCCAGCTTCGCGCCAGCGCCGGTTCGATCTCACCGTAGGGGTTTGTCCGCGTCAAGCCCTCGAAAATCAGAGAAGTAATGTCCCGGTCGACCGGGTTGCTCGGCGCGAAGAGCGGATTCAGCCGCTGAACGCTGCCGACCAGCGCTTCGCGAAACGTGACCACGGAATCTTCGGGCGCTGAGTCCGACTCGAGACTGGGCGCTTGTGTCGGCGCGGGTGTGGACGATACCGCGATCTGAGGCGTTGCGGATGCGCTCACGGGCGGAGTCGGCGGCGGCGCTTCGGACGAGCGAACAATGATACTGATGATAAACAGGCTTGCCGCCGTCAGCAGGGCAATCAGTTGCCAGCGGAATCCTCGTAGCATCATCTCTCCTCAGGGTTTCGTTCAACAGAAAAGGGTGTTCTGCTCGTGAGGCAAAACACCCTCTGAACAACCTGCATGGAGCAAAACAACCGCGATGGGATCAATGACAACGACGTGTGACGCCGTCTAGCGGCTGTAGAAGACCGCCAGAATGCAGACCGCGAGGAATGCAACCGACAGACCAATCGTGATCTGGAACAGGGTCTTTTCCAAGCCGCGGCGCGTGCGGGCAATCCCGCCGCCGGCGTCGCCGCCGAGCAGGTTCCCGATTCCACCGCCGCGCACTTGCAGCAAAATCAACACAATCAACGCCAGTGAAATAACAATCGAGACAATTTGAATTGCGCGTTCCACGCTGATGCTCCCGAAGATCTAAGGCAACGCGCGAGCAGTATAGCATGGCGAGGCGGGGATGCAAAGCCTGAATAGCGTCGTGATCGCTCAGGGATGCGCGTTCCAAATTATTGAGTCACAAGCTGTGCATGGAAATGACCGCATAAAAACAGGAGCGCGCGAATGAGCCGCTCCTGTTCGGTATTCGTTACGGTGTCGGCTGTTTAGTGCTGTGTCGCCGCGATCTCCGCTTCGAGGAAATCGAGCGCTGCGTCGAGCTGCGGGTCGGCTTCGCCGTCTTCGGCGGTCGGCGTCCACTCCACGACGATGTCCGGGGTAATGCCTTCCTCGTGAATCCAGTTGCCTTCCGGGGTCAGCCAGCGGGCAATCGTCAGGCGGATACCGCCGCCATTGACCAGGTTTTGCCAGGTCTGGACGGTGCCTTTCCCAAACGTCGTCTCGCCTACGATGGTGGCGCGACCGTTATCCTGAAGCGCTCCGGCGACCAGTTCCGAGGCGCTGGCGCTGGCTTCGTCGACCAGGACGACCATCGGCAGTTCCAGCCCGTTGTAGCTGCCGTTGGTATCAAACGTCTGCTCGTTGCCGTCGCCAAAATCCTCGACCAGCAGCGTACCTTCCGCCAGGAAGGCGCTGCCAATGTCAATCGCTGACGTTAAC
>CALMDI010000656.1 GCA_937864975.1 uncultured Chloroflexota bacterium
GGGCGAGTTGCAGCCCTTCCAGCACGCCGGCGTCCGCTACGTCCTCGACGCGAAGCGGGCGTTCCTCGCCGACGAGCAGGGCCTCGGCAAGACCGTGCAGGCGCTGGCCGCACTCGAGCAGGCGGGCGCGTTCCCTGCCGTGGTCGTCTGCCCGGCGTCGCTGAAGCTCAACTGGGAGCGCGAGACCCGGCGCTGGCTGCCCGGCCGCACCGTCGCGGTCATCTCCGGCGGCGCGCCGGTCTTCGACGTCGAGGACGACAATCGTACTGCCGAGCATGTGCCCGGCGTCGTGAAAGGTCAGGCGAACGCCAGGGGCAATCTCGCGCGTGCGGTAATAATCCTGGCTCGTGAAGGAACCAATACTGGCGGCGGCGTCTGCCTGCGTGTAGAGTGGGTCGATGGGCGGCTCGCCGCGCCGCCGACGTTTTTTGTTGACGAACTCGGCATCCTGTTCGTGAATCTTGCCGCTGTCCATCAGCATGGCGGCGCACAGGTCGCGCGTGGCAGACGTCGAGACGATGTCCCCGCGAAAGCCGCTCTTGACCAGATTCGGAATGTTGCCCGAATGGTCGATGTGCGCGTGGGACAGCACCATCACATCCACAGACGCAGGATCGAACGGAAGCTGTTTATTGCGCTCGTAGGTTTCGGAACGCCTGCCCTGATACAAGCCGCAGTCGAGCAGGATGCGCCGCCCGTTGACCTCGATCATGTGCTGCGAGCCGGTGACGGTTCGCGCCGCGCCGTAGAATGTGAGCTTCATGAACAGTCTCCTTCGGTTAAAGCTGCGGCAATTCGGCGGCTGGCTCCAGCCTCGAGCGCCAGTACAGGTCGATCAGCACCTGTAGCGCGCAGATCGCGGCGATCAGCCCCATCAGCAGCGTTGTCTCAATTCTATAGCCGACAATCGCCAGCAGGATAATGAGAATTGCGGAACCGAGACGCAGATAAAACTCCGACTTCCAGCGCGACGTGATGCCGCCTTCCGCCGTCGCCAGTTCGACCACGCCAATCGCCAGAAGGCTGATTGCCACCGCCCCGCTGATCAGCCAGCGGTAGCTTTCAGGCACCGCCGTACCCGGCTCTAAGGTTACCAGCTTGTAGACGCCCACGCCGAACATCGTCAATCCCAGTTGCAGCGGCAGATGCGTGTAGAGCCAGACCTGCGCCTGTCGCCCTTGCCACCGCACCTTCGACTCGGCGACGTTATCGAAGTAGAGCCACCACAAACTGACGGCGATGACGAGACCGGGCGCGTCGAGCAAGATGTCGCTGGCGGAATGGGGACGACCGGAAAGACCGCCAATAACTTTGATAAACGATTCTCCCAAAACCAGGATGGTGAACAGCCCAAAGCGCTCCGGCAAATGATAGGGGCTTGGCGGCAGTTCCTCTTGCAGCGCGCGCGACCGCGGCGAGAGCGGCGTGGCAAAATCGACCAGCAGACCCAGCACCCACAGGATA
>CALMDI010000657.1 GCA_937864975.1 uncultured Chloroflexota bacterium
CTCGCGCTTCAGGGAACGGCGACGGCGCTGCCGCAGAACTGCCTGCCGTATGTGCTTAAAGAAGGCGATACGCCCTTCGCCGTCGCCGTCGAGTATGGCGCCGACCCCTTCGCGCTAATGGAGGTCAACGGGCTGAGCGACGAAACGGCGACCTTCCTGCAAATCGGGGACACGCTCATCATTCCGCTGGAAGGCTGCTCGCTGACGCCGGCGGATATTGTCTCAGGCGAGGCGGAAAGCACGGATTCCGACTTCGACGCGCTCGATACGGACGCGGCGGACGAGACCGAGACTCCGGAGCCGACCGTGCGCCCGACGGTGAGTATTCCGCCGACGGCGATTAACGCGCAGGTTCGCATCCTCGGCGTCAGCGACCCCGGCGACGTCTCCGCCGAGTCAATTGAAATTCAGAACACCGGCTCTACGGTCAACGTCGAGGGCTGGACGCTGTCGGACGCCGAAGGCACGACCTATACCTTTGCCGAGCAGTTGCTGTTTTCGCAGGCGCGCGTTACCGTTTATACGCGCGAAGGGGAGACCACGCCCCGCTGCATCGTGCTTCCCGGCGTGGTCAGCATGTTTGGCGACATGACCTATGAGGGCGCCCGGAGTATCACCGGCCCTTACCTTGCTCTATTGGGGGCGGGACGCGGCGGCGTGGGAGCCGGGCGACGTCGTGACGCTGCGGAATGCGGCTGGAGATGTTCAGTCCACACTGCGCGTGCCCGACGATATCGACCTTCAGTAGGGAAGGGGACGGATCGTGCCGGAGTTTGGTTCGGTGATCGACGAAATTATTCGCGACGCCATAGCGTCCGGGGATTTTTCAAACCTGCGCGGCGAAGGCAAGCCGCTCAAAATCGATGATCCGCATACGCCGGAACATCTGCAAATGGCGCACAAGATTTTGCGCGACAACGACATGGCGCCGGACTGGATTATGGAAAGCTCGGAGTTGGACCCGCTTCGAGAAACCATCCTGAACGGATTGAAACGGGCGGCGACTGCCTATCGCGCGGCGCGAGGCGAGGCGGGGGCGGAAAGCCGGTGGTCTTACGCACGCCGGTTGTTCACCGAGGCGTCGGCAGGCTATAACCGGCGCATCCTCAGCTATAACCTCAAGGTTCCCCAGGGCGTCAGGCACAAAGCGAGCATCGACACGGTGCGCGAAATCCAGCGGGCGCTCGAAGCCTGAACCGATCTTGCTCGCGCGGAGCCGGGGATTCTGGCTCCACGCGAGTCTTGAGGGAGTCGCGGTTGCGGCTCCCGCCTGAAACGTCAAACGTCGGGGAAGCGCTTATTCAACCGGCTTCCGAGTAATCTCATCCTCGGTATTCTTCGACTTCGAGCCGTCGTCCAGCCCCTGCCGGAAGTTCTTGACCGCGCTGCCAAGCTCGCCGCCGATGCGCGACACGCGCCCGACACCAAACAACAGCAGGACGATGACGAGGAGAATAAGCAGTTCGGGTGCTCCAAAACCGGGCATGATTTGTTCCTTTCGCCGTACTGGCTTGATTATACATCTAACTCTACGTATGCCTTATGAGTGCGAGGTGAGCGCAATCGTCGCAAGGCATGAACTTCGGGTGGTTGGGGTCGGCGCTGCCGCTCAACAGCCCCTCAAAATATGAATTGCCAGTTCTTCAATAAGCGTCCTTATGCGCTGAAAAAAGCGTGTAATTCCGCATACGTTTCGTCCGGCGCTTCCTCCGCGAGATAATGCCCGCAGTCGATGGCTCGACCGCGCACGTCGTTCGCCCAGTCACGCCAGATTGCGAGTACATCATACCACTCTTCAAGCTCGTCGCGGCTACTCCACAGCGCCAGCACGGGACATTGAATCCGGCGCTTGCCCCGGTCGGCTTCGTCCAGCGCGAAATCATACGTAGCCCCTGCCCGGTAATCCTCGCATACTGCATGGATCGTCGCCGGGTTGCGATAGCAGCGGAGATAGTCCTGTAGCGCTTCCGGCGCAAAGTAGGCTGGTGGCTCCTTACCGTACCACCGGCGAGCGAAAAAATAGTCGGGATTCGCGCCGATCAACCGCTCTGGCAAATCATAAGGCTGTGCCAGAAAGAACCAGTGCCAGAAGCCCATCCCAAACGCCATGTTCGCGCGACGGAACGCCTCACCTGTAGGAATGATGTCGAGCACGGCGAGCTTGAGGACGCGCTCCGGGTGGTCGAGCGCTAGTCGGTAGGCGCAGCGCCCGCCGCGGTCGTGCCCCGCCACATAGAAGCGTTCGAACCCCAGGTGGCGCATCACGGCAACCTGATCGCGTGCCATCGCCCGTTTGGAATACGGCTCATGATCGGGCGTCGTAGGTGGCTTGGAACTGTCGCCGTAGCCGCGCAGGTCAGCGCAAACAACCGTGAAATCCTGCGCCAGCCGCGGCGCGACCTTGTGCCACATGACGTGCGTTTGCGGGTGTCCGTGCAGCAGCAGAAGCGGCGGACCGCTGCCGCCGTATCGGGTGCGAATTACCGCCTCGCCTGTGTCGATCATTTCCAGCGTGAAGCCTTCAAACATCGCGCGTTTCTCCTGAATGAGCGCGGCGATTGTAAACGTCGCCGTTTCGTCGAGCGACATTTCAGCAGTTTGCCGGGCTTTCGCGCTCATATACGCCGAGCCGCTCCGGTGAAAAAGCGAGGCGTTTCATTGTAGAATAAAGATGAATAAGCGAAACACAACTTTTAGTAGAGACAGGCGAAGGCGAACCCGGCATGAAACCCAAAATCACCGATCCCGAAGTCACCGACGACATGGAAGGGATCATGACCCGCGAGGAAGTCATGGAAATCATCGCGGCTTACGAGGCGATGTATGGCATGTCGTCCGAGGAATTTCTGCGCCAATGGAAAGCCGGAACTGCGCCCGACACGCGCGAAACGAACGACTGGTCGATGTTGCTTGATTGGATTTGACATCCAGAAGTTATGCGTTACTCGGATGTCTACCAGTATCGAGAAGACCTGCGCGGTGAATTGGCGCGAAACGGATTACTTTCGGAAATCAACAAAGTAAAGCTGTTGGGTGTAAATAACAGAAAAGCCGTAGAAGGGATGATTCGAGCAATCGAC
>CALMDI010000658.1 GCA_937864975.1 uncultured Chloroflexota bacterium
ATCAATGCCTGCGCCTGATAGATCAGCTCGCGGCGAGCTTCGGGGTCGGTTTCGCCGCGCTGCGCCTCGGCAAGCGCGTCGTATTCAGGGTTGATGTAGCCGACAAAGTTATAGCCATCCTCTGCCGTGGACGAGTGGAACAGATTGAACACGAACTCGTCGGGATCCATACGCTCCGGGCGCGCGACCATGCGCCACGCCGTCATCTGCCAGTCGTCGCGGTTGAACCAGACAATGTCCGAATACTGCTCCCACGGGATGGCGCGGTGCTCCACCTGCAAGCCAAGCTCGCGCATGTTTTCGACCAGCAGGCGCGTCGTCTCGTATTCAATCGGGTCTGCCGCCTGCACGTTCGACAGCACGACCACCGGCGCCACCGGCTCGCCTTCCTGCGCGCTGACAGCGCCAACCGACAGCCAGACCAGCGCCAGCAGCGTGAGCAGGAAACTTACATAGCGTTTCTTCGTCATGGGGTTACTCCAAATCTGTTGTTTTCGAATGGCGAACAGTTCGCAACCGTGGGAGCAGTCTGCAACGAATTCACCTCCTTCACTTCAGCCCGCCGACTGGAAACGGTCGATAATGACGGCGAGGTGTTGTATCCCTTTATAGTAATCGCTCACATGGATGTTTTCGTTTGGCGCGTGATTGCGCGAGTTTTCATTGCCCACGCCAATCGATACCGCCGGAATGCCAAACTTCTGGCACAGCGCGTACATCGGTCCGCTGCCGGGCGCGAGCGGGAAGATGACCGGGTCGCGCCCGTAGACATCGCGCACCGTCTCCGCGACGAGCCGCGCGAACGGGTTGTCGGTCGCCGTGCGCGCCGGGTGCTCGGCAGCCAGCCGTCGAACCCCGATATCCCCAAACCCCTGCGCGTCGAGATGCGCGACCAGCCGGTCGAAGATGTCGTCGGGGTCTTGATCGGGCACGAGCCGGAAGTCGATTTTCGCTCTGGCTTCGTGCGGCAGAACAGTTTTCAGCCCCGCGCCCGTGTAGCCGGTCTCGATTCCGCAGATATTGCACGTCGGCTGGAAAACGTGCCGCTCGCGTAACGCCTGCCCGGTCAGCCCGTTAACGAAGGACTCCAAGCCCAACTGCTGGCGGCGCGCGTCCTCGTCGAACGGCATCCGGTCGAGCGCGGCACGGTCGGAGTCGGTCGGTGCCTGAACGGTGTCATAAAAACCGGGGATCAGGACGCGGTCGCGATCATCTTTCAGCGATTGGAGCGCCCGCACGAGATGCCACGCGGCGCCCGGCACTACCGCCGCCCACATCGAATGCAGATCGACGTTGGCTTTCTTCGCGTGCAATTCCACGTAGAGAATGCCTTTGACGCCGAGATAGATTTCACGCCGCCCCAAGGGATCGCAGTAACCCGCCTCCCAGATGCAGGCGTCGGCTTGAATCAGGTCTTGATGCGTCTCGGCAAACTCGCCCACGTTCGGGCTGCCGATCTCTTCTTCGCCCTCGAAAATGAACTTCACGTTGACGGGCAGCGTGCCGCGCGCCCGGACGTAAGCGTCTACCGCCGCCAGCCGCGCGACCAGATTGCCCTTGTTATCGGACACGCCGCGCGCGTAAAACGTGCCATCGCGAATGGTCGGCACGAACGGCTCGGATTCCCACAATTCCAGCGGCTCCGGCGGCTGCACGTCATAGTGATCGTAAAAAGAGAGCGTCCTGCCGCTTTCACCGCCCATCTCGCCGTAGACGACCGGGTAGCCGCGCGTGGGCACCCGCGTTACGGTCGCG
>CALMDI010000659.1 GCA_937864975.1 uncultured Chloroflexota bacterium
GGGGTGCCGCGCCATGCGCGCGCAGACCTCGGCGCTCTCCCACGTCATGATCACGAACGGTCCGCTGTCGCCATCGGGATCGATCAGCCTGCGCGGTGTGACTCCCGGAACGGTCGCCAAGCCCGCGTACAACTGCCGGTTTCGGGCGCGCATCGCCCCGGTAATCTCGTCAAGCTTCTGCGCCTGGGCATAGCCCATCGCCGCCGACAGGTCGCTCATACGCACGCCCTGACCCCAGGTTTGCACCGCGCCGTGTGGCTCTAACCGTCCGGCGGCATTTCGCGAGTAGCCCAGGTCGTGATACGCCCACGCGCGCTGCGCCAGCCGCTCGTCATCCGCGACGACCATGCCGCCTTCGCCCGACGTCATGTTCTTGTTGTACTGAAAACTGAAGATGCCGAGGTCGCCAAAGCTGCCGAGCGGCTTGCCGTGGAAGCTGCCGCCGTTCGCCTGCGCCACGTCCTCGATCAACAGGACGTTGTGCTGTCGGCAGACCGCCGCCACCCGCTCGATATCCCCGCACGCCCCGCTCATGTGAACGGCGAGCACCGCTTTGGTGCGCGAATTGAGCTTCCGCTCCAGATCGTCGGGGTCGAGGGTGAAGGTATCGTCGATATCGACCAGACGCGGGATCGCCCCGGCTCGCACGATGCTCGACACACACGCCACCCACATATATCCGGGGATCAGCACTTCATCCCCCGGTCCCACGTCAGCCGCCGCCATCGCCACGTTCAGCGCGCTCGTGCCGCTGCTCACCACCACCGCGTGCCTTCGCCCCAGCCGCTCGCGGAAATGGGCTTCCAGCTTGTCGGCGTATCCCTGTAAATCGTGCCCGTAAAACCGGAACGGGCTGCGAGCCAGCAGCACTTTGGTCACCGCTTCGATTTCTTCCTCGCCGATGAAATAACTGCCGGGCCATTCGTAGGGCAGCAGTACGTCTTCACGGGTAAGATCGGTCGCCATGTCGTGTCCTTCCAGCGCGGCGCTCGAACACCGCAGGTGTGCAATGCTCTGCGGTTCAGACGTTTGAACGGCTGCGCGCGGGCACGCGCCGTTCCAGAATCGGCAGCATCGCCGCGGTGATCCGCTCTTGCAGATGGCGGCTCAAGCCGAGTTTGAGCGCCCAACCGACCTCGTAGCCGCCTTCCAGAAAAGCGTTGGCTGGCGGCAGATAGGCGTAACTGCCGTTGGCATACGAAATCATCAATGGGTACGTATAGCCCATTTGCTGGCAGGTCTTGCGGAACTCGACCGCCGTTTCGCCGAAGGTTTCTCCGGGCTGGCTGGCGAGCACGGCGCGCCCGACTCCAACCAGCATGATCTCCATGCGCTCCAGATTGGTGATTGGCAGCAGCCCCCGGTGTGCCGTAGACAGTCCTTCCGGTCGCGGCTCGTCCGGCTCGACCCGACCATCCACGGTGACGCGCTCGACCCACAGGGGAAGATGGGCTTCGGTCTGAATCCCGCGCCAGACGCGCGTGACTTCGGCGCTGTAGGCGCGCGCGATGGTTTCCGCCTCGATAAACGTGCCGCCGCCGCGATCTTCAATATTCCACAGATTGGGCGGATCCTCGCCGTGCTGACCGTAATAGGTGGTTAGCTTGCCAATCGTCCCGACGGGATGCCCCGCCGCGAGCCGCTGGCGCACCGTCTCGGTGAGCGGGTTGACGTCACCCGCGCCGCCCTGTCCGAACGGCGCCAGCACGCCTAGCTCGGCTTCAAGCTGGCGGCTGGCATAGCCGGGCCAGTCGCCGGAGATCAGCAAGTTGTCGTAGCCCATGACCACGGCGTGGCAAGCGAAGTTTCCCAACAGCGCGAGTGGGCGTCCATCGGCATGATCGACGCGGATCACGCCGACCGCGGGGTCTACCGGACGGTCGAGCCAGCGGCGGTTGATGCTGTAGCCGATTAACTGCCCAAAGCCAACCCCAAGCCGCGCGGGCTGCCGAGTTTCGTAGGCACTCACCACCGCGTCGGCAATCAGGTCGGTGAGCGGGCGCTCCCAGCCGTCCGGGTCGAAGGGAGCAGGACCGGAATGCGTGTGCGTGGTGAAAATGAAGATGTTCTCCGCGAGCAGCCCGCAGCGTGATGAGACGGCTTGGCGTATCTGCGCGATCTCTTCGTCGCGCAGCCAGAGCAGTTCGACGCTGCACAGCGCCAGCGCCGTCTGTCCATCGTCCAGCACCAGCGCCCGCGTGTGGAGGTCGTCGTGAACCCCTGTCGAGGGCGCGCGATTGAAATAGCCGATGAGATTGACGCCGACGCGCGGCGTGATGAGGCTGCGTCCTATCCCGGCTTGTAGGGACACGTGGTCTCCTGTCACGACGTCCGCGCGGAAGCTACCCTTTCAAGCCAGACATGGTGAGTCCGGCGACGAAATAGCGCTGGAGGAAAATAAACAGCAGCGCGACCGGCAGCGTCGCCATCGTCGAGACCGCCATCGAGACCGCCCACTGCGGCTGACCGTTGTGCGGCGCGATGAAGACGGTCATGCCCACCGGGATCGTCTGAAGCTGCTGGCTGCGTATGACGATGAGGGGCCAGAGGAAGTTATTCCAGCTAAACAGGAAGATAATGACGGCGAGGCTGGCAGCGGCGGGCGCGAGCAGCGGCAGGACGAGACGCCAGAAGATGCGAAGCTCGCCCGCGCCGTCGATGCGCGCCGCGTCGATCAGCTCGTCCGGAATCGAGTAGGCGAATTGGCGCATCATGAAGACGCCGAAGGCGTTCATAATGCCGGGGATAATCAGTCCGGCGTACGTATCCGCCCAGCCATAGTTAAAGATTTGCACGTAGAGAGGCACGATCAGAATCTGGAACGGAACGCTAATGGTTGCCAGCACCGCAAAGAACAACAAACGCTGCCCGCGGAATCTGAATTTAGCGAATCCATAGCCCGCCATCGCCGAGAAGATGACGGTGACAATCACGTCGATCGTTGCCATCAGGGTGCTGTTGAAAAAGAACCTGCCTAACGGAACCTGGTCAAATGCTTTCTGGTACTGCGCCAATCCCTGAAAATCGTAGGGCAGCCAGTGGATCGGTGTCGCGAAGATCTCGCTTTCCGCCTTGAAGCTGCTGGTGACCATGAAAAAGACCGGGAAAAAGAAGCTTAGCGCCAGGATCAGCGCCATTGTAAACCAGACAAGGGTGGCAGGGCGCAAACGCGGCAGGCGTATCGACCGTTCCATCGCCATGTCCGGGCGTCGCACGTCGCCGACTGGTGTGACCTGAGTCCTTTCCGCCATAAGTGCTCTCCGCTACTGGATCGAGAACTTATCGCCGCGGCTCAGCCCAAGCTGCAACGCCGTGACGATCATAATCATGGCAAACAGAACGACGGAAACGGCGGCAGCATCGCCCATGCGGAAGTACTGGAAGCCGTACTTCCAGATCAACAGTCCCATCGTCGTGTTCACGTCTACCGGACCGCCCCTGCCAGGCGAGAGCGTGAACTGAAGCGTAAACGCCTGAAACGCATTAATCATCGAGATACTGGCGACGAAGACTGCCGTGGGTCGCAGCAGAGGCAGCTCGATTTTAAAAAAGGTCTGGAGCCGGTTGGCACCATCCACGCGCGCCGAATCGCGCAAATCCACCGGAATCCCGGTCAGTCCAGCCAGCCAGATCAGCATGTAAAACGGAATCGCCGTCCAGTCGTGGACGAGAATCATGGTGATCGGCGATAGGGTCGGATCGGTCAGCCACTTAATCTCGGCAAGCCCGGTAAACGGACGCAGCACAGCCGTCAGCAACCCATTCGGATTGACCAGAACGATCCAGATTGTCGCCACCACCACCAGCGAGGGAAGCACCGGCGCGAAGAACAGCATTTTAAGAATTTCACGTCCCGGAAACTTTTCAAAGAAGACGACCGCGGCGAACAACGACAATATCCAGACGGGCAAGGTGCTGCCCGCCACGTAGCCGAGCGTCACCGAGATCGATTTCAGGAACAGCCGGTCTTTAAGCAGATCTTCAAAATTCTGCAAGCCGACAAACGTCGGCGGGCGCAGCAGCGTGAAATCGGTCAGGCTGTAATAAATTCCCATGATAATCGGGTACAGAAAGAAGATCGCAAAGAAAATGACGGTCGGGAGGACAAAGTACAATCCCCAGCGCTGCCGTCGCGCGATAAACGACGTTGTCGAGGGCTTACGGGCGGCGAACCGAATCAAGAGCGGAACCCCTTAACGTTTATTTGCACGCCGACTGTCCGGCGACCAGCCATAAAGCGACATGGCTCCCACGCTCGTTTTGGGTGCGGGAGCCATGTCGTTAAGTGTTAACTACGACGAACCGGCGGCGGCGGCTTGCGCCCGCGCCAGAATATCGCTCACCTCGGTTTGCGTCTCGGCGAGCACGGTGTCAATGTCCTCGCCCCCGCTGACGACGCGGTCACGAGCGCGCAGCAGCGCGTCGGCGACTTCGCTGAACCCGGCGATACGCGGGTTGAAGATGTCCACGCTCAGCTCTTCCACAAAAACTGGCAGAATTTCGTTTTCCTGGAAGGCTTCCGATTCGACGAAATCCTTCTTGGGCTGCAACAAACCAGCCACTTCGAGGTACCGATCTGGGAAGGACGTCAGGTAACCCGCCAGCTTCCAGGCGGCTGCCTGAACTTCAGGCGCTGCCTGCGAATTGACGACGAACATGTAGCCGTAGCTGGCGAACCCGTTATCGTTGGTCGCAGCTTCCCAGCGCGGAATCCGGTGAATGGTGTACTCAATGCCGGCGTCGTCCGCCTGCGGCGCGAACCAGTT